>CAZUDR010000062.1:0-11917 GCA_964618715.1 uncultured Undibacter sp.
AGCTGCGCCTGCGCGATCTCGCCGGACTGATCGTGATCGACTTCATCGACATGGACGAGGGCCGCAACAACCGTCACGTCGAGCGCAAACTGAAAGAGGCGCTCAGGCACGACCGCGCGCGCATCCAGGTCGGCCGCATCTCGCATTTCGGGCTGCTCGAAATGTCGCGCCAGCGAATCCGAACGTCCGTGCTGGAGAGCTCGACCGACAAGTGCCCGGTGTGCGGCGGCTCAGGCCATGTCCGCTCGGTATCTTCGGTGGCGCTGCAATGCCTGCGTGCCCTGGAGGAAATGCTGATCAAGGGCGCCACCCACAATCTCGTTGTGCGGACCCGCCCCGAGGTCGCGCTCTACATGCTCAACCACAAGCGCGCACATCTGCGCGAACTGGAGGAGCGTTTCCGCATTGTCATTACCGTGCAGGCCGACGCGGCGGTCGCCGGGCAGCAGTCCTACATCATCGACCGTGGCGAGCAGGTTCATTCGGCGGAAAGCGCCCGCTCGCTGGCTCAGGCCGCGAGGTCGGCCGGTGCGGTCGCAGACGAGGATGCGGAGGCCGAAGAAACCGAGGCGCAGACTGACGAGGATGGCGCGGAGGTGCGCGGCGAGGAGCGAGAAGGCGGCCGGCGCCGGCGGCGCCGGCGTGGCCGAGGCCGCGGACGCGGCGGCGAAGCCCGCGACACGCGCGATGAAGACCAGGAGACGCACGAGTACACCCGCGAGACCGTCGCGGAGCATTCGGTGGCGCATGAGGATCACGACGGCGGTTCACCGGAGGAGGACGGGGTTCACGCCTCCGGCGACGACAGTGACAGTGAGAGCGGTGACGAGCATGACGGTGGCCGGCGTCGCCGTCGACGCGGCCGTCGCGGCGGGCGCCGGAACCGGCGCGGGCGTGAAGGCGAACGTTCCGAGGCATCGCCATCCGGCAGCGAAGGCGGGCCGGAACCGGACTTCCAGCATACGGACGAAATGGACGTGGAAGAGCCTTCGGACCAGCCATCACCATTCGAAGGCGGCGGCGGACAGCCACTGCACGTCGGAGCGGATTTCCCGCCGGTCAGCGAGGAGGACGCCGACGCGATAGCGCCGACATTCGATCACGGGCCTCAGGCCATGCCCACAGCCGCGGCGCCGGCCGGACCGGAGGCAGCCGGCGAGGCGCCACGGCGGCGTTCGACCATTCGCGAACCCGTGCCCTTTGGCGGCGAGCAAAACTCCGCGCCCTCGCCGACGCTGCCGCCGCCAAAACCGGTGGTCTCGAGCACCTCGACCGAGCAGTCGTACGAGCCGAAACGGGGATGGTGGGGGAAACGCCTGCTCGGCAACAAGGAGTGACGCCGGCCGGACCTCGACCGTCACGCGAAGACGTGGCGGCATTGCCTTGCGCGCGCTAGAACCTTGGCGCGGAGGGACCGCATGAAATCCGCCTGGAGCGAGCGAGACGCCCGCGAGGCCGTCGAACGCTATGCCGAGCAGGGCCTTCGCGAGGACATCGCCTTGCGGGTCTACACGACCCGCCTGCTCGGGCGCGATCCGGCGCTGGTGCTGCATGGCGGCGGCAACACGTCGGTGAAGACGCGCGTACGCGACCTCATGGACGAAGAGGTCGATGTCCTTTGCGTCAAGGGTTCCGGCTGGGACATGGCCACCATCGAGCCGCCGGGCCTGCCCGCCGTGCGGCTCGCGCCGCTCAGGACGCTGCGCGCGCGCGCAACGCTCGCCGACGAGGACATGGTCAAGCTGCAGCGCGCCAACCTGATCAATCCGACCGCACCCAACCCGTCGGTCGAGACACTGTTGCACGCCTTCCTGCCGCACAAATTCGTCGACCACACGCACTCCACCGCGGTCCTCGGCATCGTTGACCAGTCCAACAGCCGTGAATTGTGCGAGGACATCTACGACGGTCGCATGGGCTTTGTGCGCTACATCATGCCCGGCTTCGGACTCGCCAGGGAGGCGGCGGACGTCTTTGACCAAAATACGAAGGTCGAGGGCTTGATCCTTGACAAACATGGGATTTTCACTTTCGGCGAGAGCGCGCGCGAAGCCTATGAGCGCATGATCGAGATGGTCACGCTGGCCGAGGAGCGGCTGAAGAGGAATCGCAAGGCAGTCTTTGCCACCGCGCAGCTGCCGCAGTCCGCCGGCAGCCTCGCCGATATCGCGCCGATCCTGCGTGGCGCGGTCGCGCTCAAGGACGAGACGACGGAAGGTGCCTGGAAACGACTGGTGCTCGATTTCCGCACCGGCAACGCGGTGCTCAACTTCGTCAATGGCGCCGAGGTCGACCGTTACAGCCAGGCCGGTGTGATCACGCCCGATCATACCATCCGCACCAAGGACTGGCCGATGGTGGCCCCTGCCCCGGACGGTGCGCGGCTCGACACATTCCGCGCCACCGCGCGCAAGGCCGCAGCGGAATTCGTCGCACGCTACGAAGACTACTTCCGTCGCAACAATTCGCGCGTGGGCGGCGGCAAGACCATGCTCGATCCCGCGCCGCGGGTGATCCTGGTACCGGGGCTTGGCCTGTTCGGGCTCGGCCGCTCCAAGAAGGACGCCCGCGTCGCGGCCGATCTCGCCGAGGCCGCGGTCGAAGGCATCACCGATGCCGAGGCGATCGGCCGCTTCTCGCCGATCGGCGAGGAGGACATGTTCGACTGTGAATACTGGTCGCTGGAGCAGGCCAAGCTCGGCGCGGCGAAGGAGCCCCCGCTCGCCGGCCAGATCGTCGCTATCACCGGCGCTGGCGGCGCCATCGGTGGAGCCACCGCAAGAGCGTTCGCGGCGGCCGGTGCTGCGGTTGCCCTGCTCGACCGCGACCTTGCAGCCGCCGGGAAAGCGGCAAAGTCGACCGGTGGCGCAAGCATTGCGCTTGAATGCGACGTAACCGATCCGGCTTCGGTCACCGCTGCGTTCAACCGCGTGGCGGAAACCTTTGGCGGCCTCGACATTCTGGTCTCCAATGCCGGCGCGGCGTGGCAGGGCAGGATCGGCGAGGTTGACGAGGCCGTGCTGCGCCAGAGCTTCGAACTGAACTTCTACGGCCACCAGCGCGCCGCGCAGGCCGCGGTGAGGATCATGCGGGCGCAGGGCACCGGCGGCTGCCTGCTGTTCAACACGTCCAAGCAGGCGATCAATCCGGGGCCGGACTTCGGCCCCTACGGCCTGCCCAAGGCGGCCACCCTGTTCCTCATGCGCCAGTACGCGCTCGACTACGGCGCCGACGGCATTCGCGCCAACGCGGTCAATGCCGATCGCATCCGGTCCGGCCTGCTCAACGACGACTTCATCAAGGAACGCGCCAGGGCGCGGGGCGTGAGCGAAAAAGACTATATGAGCGGGAACCTGCTCGCACGCGAAGTCACGGCCGACGACGTGGCACAGGCGTTCCTCGCCCAGGCGCTGGCGCTGAAGACGACCGCCGATGTCACGACCGTGGACGGCGGCAACATCGCCGCCGCCCTGCGCTAGTCACACTTCGCGGTCAGGCGTGCTAGCTTCGCCACAAACAATAACCCCAAGGAGCACGCCCATGCCGGGTCGCCTCGCCTTCGCTGCCCTCGTTCCGCTGCTGATGCTCGCAACACCCGCCCCTGCAGCCACCAAGGCGCAGAAGATGGAAACCTGCAAGTTCGGGGCGGACGACCAGAAGCTCACCGGCGCCAAGCGTAACGCCTTCATCAAGCGCTGCATGGCCAACGAGAATTACGAGCCCGAGGCGCGCAAGAATGCCGGCAAGAAGAACTAGTCGAGGTCATGAGCGCGCCTTCAGAAGTCCACCTCGTCGGCAGCATTGGTCTCGACACCGTCGATGATGTTTTCAGGACCGTAGGCCGCACGCTCGGCCGCCGGCTCCGGCGTGTTCCCGACGGCGAGCAGGGTCCGCGCCGCCTGTGGATCAGCTTCCAGTACCCGCTGCTGCTGGCGAGCCCCTTCCTCAAGCCGGATCCCGGCGGCGCGCACCGCAAGAATTCCGGCTTCCGCCTGCTGGTGCTTGCCGACGGCGTGACGCCGGACGAAGTCCGTTTCGGCGAGCTCGGCTATGCGCGCGAGGCGCGCGCCTCCTGGCAGGATTTTCTCGCCGCGCGCGAACGCGGCGATCTGCCGGGGAGCGTGCGCTTCCAGGTCTGCCTGCCCACGCCGATGGCCGTGATCCGCGGCTTCTGCATCGGCAAGGACGTCGCCGCCATCGAACGCGCCTACGAAAAGGCGATGATCCGCGAGGTGGAGGCGATCTGCGCCGCCATCCCTCACCGCGACCTCTGCATCCAGTGGGACGTCTGCTACGAGATGATCGCGTGGGACGGCCAGCCGCAGGAGTTCTTTCCGCCGATCACGGTGACACATGACGAGATCATCGCGCCCTTTCCGCGTCTTTGCGCGCCGATTCCGGACGATGTCGAGCTCGGCATCCACCTCTGCTACGGCGACTTCGGCGCCAGGCACGCGATCGAGCCGCAGGATGCCGGCAAGCTGGTGGAGATCGCGAATGCGCTGGCCAAGGCGGTGACACACAAGATTGCCTATATCCACATGCCGGTGCCGCGTGCGCGCAATGACGAGGGCTATTTCAAGCCGCTTGGCGGTTTGCAGCTTGCGGCTGACACCAGACTCTATCTCGGCGTCGTTCACGCCGATGGTGCGGAGGCAACGCGATTGCGCATCGCGGCGGCGAGCAAATATGCCAGGGACTTCGGCATCGCCACCGAATGCGGCATGGCACGCCAGCGCACGCCGGAACTCGTGCAGACGCTGCTCGACGTCCACGCAGCCTGCACGCAGGAGCCTGCGTGATCGGCGACGTCAGTCGCTCGCCAGAATGACGTTGCGCACCTGCGGGTAGATCTGGTTCTGCCAGCTCTTGCCGCTGAACACGCCATAATGGCCGACGCCGGCCTGCATGTGGTGGCGCTTGCGGTAGGGCCGCAGTGACGTGCAAAGGTCGTGCGCGGCCAGCGTCTGCCCGACCGCGCAGATATCGTCGCGCTCGCCTTCCACGGTAAACAGCGTTGTGCGCCTGAGCGCGGCGGGCTCGACCGTCTCGTTCCGGTAGGTGAGTTCGCCGAGCGGCAGCGCGTGCTCCTGAAACACCAGCCGTACCGTCTCCAGATAGAATTCGGCGGTCAGGTCGAGCACGGCGAAGTATTCATCGTAGAACGCTTTGGTTTGCGCCGCCTTCTCCTCGTTTCCGCTGGCCAGATGGTCGTACAGCTCGCGGTGCGCCTTCAGATGGCGGTCGATATTCATGCTCATGAAGGCGGCAAGCTGCACGAAGCCCGGATAGACCTTGCGGCCCGCTCCGCCGTAGCGCCGCGGCACCCGGGCGATCAGATGGCGTTCGAACCAGTTGATGTGGTTTTCCTTGGCCAGGTCGTTGACCTTCGTCGGGTTGATGCGGGTGTCGATCGGCCCCGCCATCAGCGTCAGCGAGCGCGGCTGCGCCGGATGACTGCCTTGCGCCATCACACTTGCCGCCACCAGGCCCGCAACACAGGGCTGACACACCGCCACCATGTGGGCGCCCGGCCCCATCACCTCCAGAAAGCGGATGAGGTGGTCGATGTAGTCATCGAAGCCGAAACTGCCGGCTTCGGGTGGCACCTCACGGGCGTTGTGCCAGTCGGTGATGTAGACGTCGTGCTCTGACAGCATGGTGCGCACGGTCGCGCGCAGCAGCGTGGAGAAATGACCGGACAGAGGCGCGACCAGCAGGACGCGCGGCTGCGGCTGCGCAATATCCTTGCTGAAATGCAGCAGTGTGCCGAAGGGCGTCACGTGCGCGGCTACCTCGGTGACGGCCACTTCCTCGTTGCCGACCATCACGGTCTCGATGCCGTAGGCCGGCCGCGAGTGGGTGAGTCCCGCCCGCGCGATCAGTTCATAGGCTGCGGTCAGGTTGCTCAACACCGAAGGGCGCCCCGACCCGTTGAGCCGTTCCCCCAGCGACGATGCCGCCATGCCGGCGAGCGCACGCACCGGCCCCATCAGGTCGGCATGTGCCTGATAAGCCTGATAAAGCATTCAATCCCCCCGGCCCCCGACAGGCCGTGCCGAAAAGCTAGTGCATTTGATGCTGCACCGCGAGATAAAATTCCGGGCAGCTCATGTGGTTGGCCGAATTGGGGAAAAGCCGTCGGACACGCGATATTGCGCTACGGGAAACTATTGAACGATCATGACTTTCGTCTAAGCTGCCGGATGCCGGGCCGCACACGACGTTGAGGGACATCGACTGCCCATGGCCAAGGCACGTGCCGGCAAGGCAACGCTCACCATCGCCAGCCGCAACTACGGTTCCTGGTCGCTGCGCGGCTGGCTGCTGTGCAAACTGGCCGGTCTCGAGTTCGAGGAAGAGATCGTCGCCAGCGACGACCCCTCCACCCGGGCCGAACTGCTGCTGCTGTCGCCGTCCTTCCTGGTGCCCTGCCTGACGCACAACGGCATCCGCATCTGGGACACGCTGGCAATCGCCGAATACCTCAACGAGGTGCTGCCCGAGGCCGGCGTGCTGCCCGCGAGCCTCGCCGCCCGCGCCCATTGCCGATCGATTTCAGGCGAAATGCACGCGGGCTTTTCCAATCTGCGCTCGGCGCTGCCGATGAACCTGAAGGCGCATCATCCCGGCTTCAAGGTGTGGGCGGGCGCGGTGGCCGATATCGAACGCATCGGCACCATCTGGCGGGAATGCCTGGCCGAGAGCGGTGGGCCGTTCCTGTTCGGCGCGGCGCCTTGCATGGCCGACGCGATGTTCGCGCCAGTGGTTACCCGTTTTCTCACCTATGACGTGACGCTCGATTCCGACTGCGCCGCCTATTGCCGCACCGTGATGGAGTTGCCTGCCATGCAGGAGTGGATCGAGGCAGCGCAGTCCGAGCCCGACGAGGTCGTCGAGCTTGACGTCGAGTTCTAGTCCCGCGGCGCCCGGCGCAGAACCCAGAACAGCACCGCGACGAGCACACCGAGCGAAACCAGCGGCGACCAGAAGCCGACGAAATTAAACATCACCGCGCCGCAGACCGTGCCGGCAAGAAAGCCGGCCAGAACAGGCCACAGTGTCGCGAATTTCTCCCGTGCCTGACCGTGATCCTCGATTGCGGCAGTGTCATGCGGGTTTTGCTTCACCCGTCGCCTGGCGGCCATCAACTGTGCAAGATCGAGCGCAGCCTGCGTCGTGTTGGTGGTCATCACATTGGTTGACGGGGTGCCGCGCATCATCAGCCGCACCAGAGCGCTCTGCATTCCCATCGCAGCAATGCCGAGCGTGCCTGCGATGACGGCGAGCGGCTCATCCGGCCGGACAAACGGCGCGCCCATGAGCCCGATCACGATGAAGATGCCGAGCAGCACGATCTCGATGGAAAGCGCGATCGCCAGCGCCCTGTGCGGCCGGCCGGCGACCGCGACGAGAAAGGCGGTCGCAAGGCCCGCCAGGAAGAACACCGGAATGGCCACGGTGCGGATCAGGGCGGTCGGGTCGAGGTCGACCAGCTGCACGCCGACGATGACGAAGCTGCCGGTCACCTGGGCGACGAAAAGGCCGAATAGCGCAAGATAGGTGCAGGCATCGACGATGCCGGCGGCAAACGCGAACAGGGCGGATACCAGTTTCGGCAGATCCAGCGCCCGCACCGTCAACGGCCAGCCTCCGTCCCGATCATCGGCGCGGCGTCAGCCACCCGCCGATGCGCTCCACCGCTTCGTGCATTTCGGCCACTGACCCCGCATAGCAGAAGCGGAGGAAGTGTCGCCCGTCGCGCGGATCGAAATCGAGGCCTGGTGTCGCAGCCACGCCTGCCTCCTCCAGCATGCGGCTGGCGAAGTCGAGGCTGTCGTCGGAGAAGCGCGAAATGTTTGCGTAAAGGTAGAAGGCGCCGTCGACGGGGTAGAACCTGTCGAGTCCGGCCTTCGGCAGTCCCTCGACCAGAATGCGCCGGTTCTCCTCGTAGCCGTGCTTGACGACCTCCATCTCCTCGCGCCCGTCGAATGCGGCTTCCGCCGCAACCTGCGCCAGCGTCGGCACCGAAATGGCGAGATTGCCCTGCAGGCGGTCGACCGTACGGATCAGGCTCTCCGGAACCACCATCCAGCCGATGCGCCAGCCGGTCATGCAAAAGTACTTTGAGAAGGAGTTGATCACCACCGTGTGCGGACTGAGCCTGGCCGCCGTCTCGGCGGCAAAGGCATAATCGAGACCGTGGTAGATTTCGTCGGAAATCACGCGGATGCCCTCACCTTCCGCCGCCGAGATCAGCGCACCGAGAGCAGCCGCATCCATCATGGTGCCGGTCGGATTGGCCGGGCTCGCCACCACCAGACCGGCGAGCGGCAGTTTCCGATGCGCATCGAGCAATTGTTGCGGAGTGAGCGCCCAGCGCGTCTCCGCGGTCGTGTCAATCAGCACCGGTTCGCAACCGAGCGCGGACAGAATGTGCCGGTACGGCGGATAGCCCGGATTGGCCAGAGCGACACGGTCACCGGGTTCGAACAGCGAAAGAAAGGTCAGGATAAATCCGCCGGACGAGCCGGTGGTGACCGCCACCCGCGCGGGATCGAGATCAAGGCCATAGCTCTCGCGGTAATGGCGGGCGATGCGCGCCCGCAGCGAGGGGATACCGAGCGTCTCGGTATAGCGGATGCGCCCCTGCGCGAGCGCAGCCTGGGCGGCGGCGAGCGCAGTGCGCGGTGCTGCCGCCGCCGGCTGGCCCACCTCCATATGCACGACGCGGGCTCCCTGTGCCTCGCGCTGCGCCGCCGCGGCCATGACATCCATGACGATGAAGGGCGGAACATCGCTGCGTCTGGAGGGCGCCAGCAGTCTTTTCGCCGCATCAAGCATGGTTTCCCGATCCACGCCTGCGCGCCCCGCCCCGCTGTTGCCGCATTCCCCGGCTTGCCTCCGACGCGCCTAGTTCGCGGCCGCGCGTGGGGTTGCGGGCCGCGTTGACCGTCGTCCGGGGCATCACTAGGTTCACCTTTAACCGGTGGTTTGAAGATCGGTATGACCGCAAACGCGACACCTATCAGGGCACGGCGCCCGGCGCCAGCCGCCCGCGCCGTTGCGCTGGTGACGGCTGCCGCTATCGCCGCCACCGGGCTCGCCCCTGCAGCGCAGGCGCAGGGACAGAGGAAGCTGCCGATCATCCGCGACACCGAGATCGAGCAGTTGCTGCGCGATTATGCCAGGCCCGTGCTGAGCGCAGCCGGTCTCGCCAGGCAGAATGTCCGGGTGGTGATCCTGAACGAACAGACCTTCAACGCCTTCGTCATGGATGGCCGCCACATCTTCATCAATGCCGGCGCGCTGTTCCAGGCCAAGGTGCCGAACGAGGTGATCGGCGTGCTGGCGCACGAAACCGGCCACCTGGCCGGCGGGCATCTGTCGCGACTGCGCCAGAAACTGGCAGAGGCACAAACACAGTCGATCATTGCCATGCTGGCCGGCATCGGCGCCATGATTGCTGGCGCGAGCACCGGGGCGAGAGGCGCAAGCCAGATTGGCGCCGCCGCGATCTCGGCCCCGCAGTCGGCGATCCAGCGCTCGCTGCTTGCCTATGTGCGCACGCAGGAAGACCAGGCCGACCATGCCGCGCTCAAGCTTCTCGATACCACCCACCAGTCGGCGAGCGGCATGGTCACGCTGTTCAAGCGGCTGAGCAACGAGGTCCTGTTCAATTCCCGCTACATCGATCCCTACGTTCAGACCCACCCGATGCCTGCCGACCGCGTCGCCGCACTGGAAACGGCGGCCAAGGCAAGCCCGTACTGGAACCGCAAGGATCCGCCGGCGCTGCAACAGCGGCATGACATGATGCGCGCGAAGCTGTCCGGCTTCCTCGAGCGTCAGGAAACCGTGCTGCGCCGCTATCCGCCCAGCGATCAAGGCTTGCCGGCGCGCTACGCCCGCGCCATCTCGACCTACCGCCATTCCGATCTGCGCCAGGCCATTGCGCAGATTGACGGCCTCATCCGTTCGCAGCCGAACAATCCGTATTTTCACGAGCTCAAGGGCCAGGCATTGCTGGAAGGCGGCCGTCCGACCGAGGCTGTGGCGCCGTTGCGCCAGGCAGAACGGCTGTCCGGTCATGCACCGTTGATCGGAATCATGCTCGCACAGGCGCTGATCGCCACAAACCAGAAGCAGTATGCCGGCGAGGCGGTCGATCTGCTGCGTGCGGCGCTGCGCCAGGAACCCGATACGCCCGCCGCCTACGAGCAGCTGGCCATGGCCTACGGGCGCAAGGGTGATCTTGCGCAAGCCGATCTCGCGTCCGCACAAGCCGCCTTCGCGCGCGGTGACGTGAAGACGGCACGGCAACTGGCGACGCGCGCAAAAACCCGTCTGCCTGTCGGCTCGCCCGCCTGGGTGCGCGCCGACGACATTGTCAGCGTCAAGATGCCGAAATCCAACAATCGCCCCTGATCATCGCAAGGATTACTCTAATGACATTGAGCCTTCGCCCTATCGTTGCCGCCGCCGCCGTGCTGGCGGCCGTGCTCGCGCTGGCGCCGCCACCCGCGGGGGCGGCGGAATTTTCCAAGCCGCAGCGCAGCGAGATCGAAAAGATCGTGCATGAGTATCTCGTGCAGCATCCGGAAGTGCTGCAGGAGGCGATGGCCGAGTTGCAGAAGCGGCAGGAGGCTGCCGAAGCCGAAAAGCACAAGGTCGCGGTGAAGGAGAATGCCGACCTCCTGTTCAACTCGCCCAATCAGGTCGTGCTCGGAAACCCCAGGGGCGACGTCACCTTCGTCGAGTTTTTTGACTACAATTGCGGCTACTGCAAGCGGGCGATGAGCGACATGCTCACCCTGATGCAGACTGATCCGAAGCTGCGCGTCGTGCTCAAGGAATTTCCGGTGCTCGGGCCGGGCTCGGTTGAAGCGGCCCGTGTCGCGATCGCCGTGCGCATGCAGGACAGGACCGGCAAGAAATATCTCGAGTTCCACCAGAGACTGCTTGGCAGCCGCGGTCATGTTGATGAAAAGCGCGCGCTTGCTGTCGCCGGCGAGATTGGCATGGACATGGCCCGCATCGAGAGGGACATGAAGAGCGGCGCGGTGGAGAAGACGCTGCGCGAGGACTTCAAGCTGGCCGAAGCGCTCGGGCTGAACGGCACGCCGAGCTACGTGATCGGCGACGAAGTGGTCGTCGGTGCGGTCGGCCTGGGGGCACTGAAAGAGAAGATCAACGCCGCCCGCTGCGGCAAGGCGTCCTGTTGACGGCCTCTCGCACCTGCGAATAATCCCCAGTTTGCAGGAACGGCCACCGGCGGACTTATCGCCAGGTGGCCGTTTTTGCGTCAGGATCGACGCTGCAACTGTTGTGAATCCTCGGCAACCGGGTGTCGGGCATGTACCGCATCGGCATGGAAGAGGAATATTTCGTGTTCGACGCATATACGCGGCATGCGGTGCGTCGGATCGATCGCGGCTTTCTCAATCTCGCCAGCCGCCGGCTCGGCGATCGCGTGATGACGGAGATGCTGCAGTCGCAGGTCGAGGTGGCGACGCCTCCCTGCGAAAGCGTACAGCACGCGCACCAGCATCTGATCCATTACCGCAGCGTGCTCGGCGAAGCCGCCAAGACGCGCCGTCTCGGGCTTGCCGCCATGGGAACCTTCCCGCTCGCGTTCTGGCCCGAGCAGACCATGACGCCGAAGGCGCGTTACGGCGCGATCATGGATGACCTGCAGATGATCGGCTACCGCAACATGCTGTGCGGCATGCATGTACACGTCGAGGTGCCGGACGTGGATGCGCGCATCAACCTGATTATGCGCCTCACCCCCTACCTGCCGTTGCTGCTGGCGTTGTCGACGTCCTCGCCGTTCTGGCAGGGTCACCTGAGCGGGCTCAGCGGCTACCGGCTTGCGGCCTACGACGAGTTGCCGCGCACCGGCCTGCCCGAACTG
>CAZUDR010000063.1:0-11750 GCA_964618715.1 uncultured Undibacter sp.
GGAGAACAACTTGGCCTTCGAGGTGACCTGGGCATGCACCTCCATGCCGATGACAATCTCCCAGTCGCCGGTCGCGCCCTTGATCAGCTTGTCGGGCTTGCCTTGCACGTTCATGGCATATGCCTAGCGGGCAGGCGTGTAGGCGGCAAGCGGGCGGAGCAACGGCATCGACCTGCCGATTTATCCAATTGCAATCTGAATTGACCGGCCCCACGAAAGTGCCGGATTTTTGCTGCGCTCCCGGCCCATTTTTCCGCTCTCATAGCCCCCTTGCCGGTCATCCGAGGAACCGCGGCCATGCGGGCGCGTTGGCAGCGATAAAGGGATCAATCATGCAAAGCTACAGCGGCTTCGCGCTGATGCTCGGCGCCCTCGTCGCCCTGGGAGTGGTCATGTTCATCGCCACAGGCGGCACGCTGGGCGGCAAGATAACGGTGCAGGGAGACCAGGACCTGCCGCCGGTGACCACCACCGGCAGCAACTAGCGCCGCAGAAGGGCGGCGACGATTTCCTCCCACTCTGCGTCGAGGTCGCCGCGCGCGGGCTGGCGCCGCGCCTGTCCGTACCAGTAGTTGGCGTTGCCGGAATCGCCCTCGACCCGGTGCAGGTAGGCGTGAACCCACGCCGCTTCCCGGCCGGCTTCGTCCATGACGAGACGGTGCGCCTTGTCCCAGTCACCGCGTTTGGCCCACCACAGCGCGGCCAGCGGTGCGCCGAGTGAACGCGGCGGCACTGCATGTGACAGCGTGAGATGAAAGGCAGCCGGAGTCATCGCTGTGCCTCTCCGGGATCGCCAGAGTGCGGCTTCACCACCACCGCTCGGGCGCGAAGCGTCCTGCCGCCTGCTCGATCACGTGGGCGAGCGCGAACACGGTTTCCTCGTCGAATGGCCGCCCGACCACCTGCAGACCGAGGGGCAGTCCCTGGGCGTCAAGGCCCGCCGGTACCGAGATCCCCGGAAGGCCCGCCATGTTCAACGTCACCGTGAACACGTCGTTCAGATACATCTCCACCGGATCGGCGCCGCCCTTCTCGCCCAGTCCGAACGCAGCCGACGGTGTCGCCGGTGTGAGCATCGCATCGATTCCGGCGGCGAATGCCTGTTCGAAATCGCGCTTGATCAGCGTGCGGACTTTCTGCGCGCGCAGGTAGTACGCGTCGTAATAGCCGGCGGACAGCACATAGGTGCCGATCATGACGCGCCGGCGCACTTCGGCTCCGAATCCGTTGCTCCGCGTCCGTTCGTACATGTCGGTGATGTCACTGCCGTCGACACGCAATCCGTAACGCACGCCGTCATAGCGGGCGAGATTTGACGACGCCTCCGCCGGACAGACGATGTAATAGGCGGGAAGAGCGTATTTGGTATGCGGCAGCGAGATATCGACCAGTTCGGCCCCCGCCGCCTTCAGCCACTCACGGCCCTGCTCCCAGATCTTCTCGATTTCTGCGGGCATGCCGTCAATGCGGTATTCCCTCGGAATGCCGATGCGCAGGCCCTTTACGGAACGCCCGACCGCGGCCTCGTAGTCGGGGACGGCGAGGTCGACGCACGTGGCATCCTTGGGATCGGGGCCGGCCATGGAGCGCAGGAGGATCGCAGTGTCGCGCACGCTGCGCGCAAATGGCCCGGCCTGGTCCAGCGAGGAGGCAAAGGCGACGATGCCCCAGCGGGAGCAACGGCCGTAGGTCGGTTTCATGCCGACGGTGCCGGTGAAAGCAGCCGGCTGACGGATCGAACCGCCCGTGTCGGTGCCGGTCGCGCCGAGACAGAGTTGCGCTGCGACCGCGGTCGCAGCGCCGCCGGACGAGCCCCCAGGCGTCAGCGGCGGATTTGCGCCGCGCCGCCGCCACGGCGAAATCGCCGGCCCGAAATAGGACGTCTCGTTCGACGAGCCCATGGCAAACTCGTCGCAATTGGTCTTTCCAAGCATCACGGCGCCGTCGCGCCACAGGTTGGCGGAGACGGTCGACTCGTAGACGGGCATGAAGGTGTCGAGGATGTGGGAGCACGCTGTTGTGCGAACGCCGGCGGTGCAGAACATGTCCTTGATGGCGACCGGAATGCCTTCCAGGGGCCCGGCCTCGCCCTTGGCAATGCGCCCGTCGGAAGCCCCGGCCATCTCGATCGCGCGCTCGGGGGTCTCCAGCGCATAGGCGTTGAGCGCACGGCCCCCTTCAATGGCCGCGACATGCGCCTCGGCGAGTTCGGTGGCGGAGAAGCGCTTTTTGGTCAGCCCGTCGCGCGCTTCGGTCAGCGTGAGCCCGGTCAGGTCACTCACGATTTGCGCTCATCCTCGGGTGTCGCCGTCGGCAGCGGTTGCGTGTCCGCGGGCGCGTCGCAGGCAAATTCAGCGCCGTCACGCGACGGCGGGCGCGGAAAGCCCGGCGGCGGTTCGTCGGGCAGTTCGTCCATCGCGATCAGGAACCCGAGCTCGCAGGCGATGCACATCACTCGACCACCTTCGGTACCAGAAAGAAATTGTCCTCGCTCATTGGCGCATTGGCGACGATCGCCTCGGCATCGCCGCCGTCGGTCACCTCGTCCTTCCGCATCTTCATCTTCATCGGCGTCACCGAGGTCATCGGTTCCACGCCCTCGACGTCGACCTCGCCGAGCTGCTCGACCCAGGCCAGGATCGTGTTGAGCTCGCCGCGCAGCTTCTCGACCTCGCCATCCTCAACCCGGATGCGGGCGAGATGCGCGATGCGGCGGACGGTGTCGGCGTCGACGGACATTGACGAGCCCCGAAATGGTGCAGGTCCCGCCTATAGCAGAGGCCGGTTTTCGACGGCAACCGCTCAGCCGCAGGATGCGGCGCCGGCGATACCTCGCGCCGCGGGCAGGCCATACCATCGCGCCGCGGGCAGAAAGCGGTAGCCGGGCGTCTAGGATTGACGGAGAGTGCGTGCGCCACCTACGAGATTGCTGCTGCCCATGCCCTCCTCCATCAGCCACGGTCGCTACCCCTATTCCCCGATCACGGCACGGCCAGTCTACGACTGGCCCGACGGCAAGAGGCTGGCCGTCTATGTCGGACTGAACCTCGAATGGTTCTCCTTTGGCGAGGGGCTCGGCGCGGAACTTGCACCCGGCGGCCCCCAGCCCGACGTGCTCAATTACGCATGGCGCGACTACGGCAACCGCGTCGGCGTCTTCCGCATGGCGGACCTGTTCGACGACCTGGGCCTGCCGGTATCTCTGCTCGTCAATGCGCAGATGGTGAGCGAGGCGCCGCAGGCGATCGCGGCATTCGGCAACGCCGAGATCGTCGGCCACGGTCGCACCAATTCGGAGCGCCAGGGCACCATGAGCGAGGCGGACGAACGCGCACTGATTGCCGAGACAACTGCAACGCTGGAGAAATATTCAGGCCGGCGCCCGCACGGCTGGCTCGGGCCCTGGATCTCGCAATCACAGCTGACGCCCGACCTGTTGCAGGAGGACGGCTACACCTACCTGCTCGACTGGTGTCACGACGACCAGCCGGTATGGATGACAACGCGGAAGGGCCGCATCCTCTCGGTCCCCTACCCGCAGGAACTCAACGACATTCCGCAGATCGTCGGGCGCAAGCGCGAGGGCGCCGACTTCGCCGACATGATCGTCGACGCCTTTGACGTGATGCAGGCCGAATGTGCGCAGCGCCCGATGGTCATGGGCATCGCGCTGCACCCCTACCTGGTCGGCTGGCCGCACCGCTTCAGGCATCTGGCACGTGCAATGCGCCAGATCGTCAGCCAGGCCGACGAACGCGTCTGGTTCACGACCTCGGGCGCCATTGCCGCGCATGCCGCGGCGTTGCCCGAGGGTACGGTTCCCTAGATGCTGAACGCCTTGCCCTTCTCCGGCACGACCACCCTGGCCTTGCTGCCCTTCATCTCGGCGACGAACCTGTCGGCATTCGGTTCGATGATGGGAAAACTTCCGTAGTGGCACGGCACCACGGCATCGGGATTCTTGAAAAACCGCTTCACGGCGAAAGCCGCGCTCGACGGGCTCATGGTGAAGCGATCGCCGATCGGCACCAAGATCACTTTCGGCTGATGCAATTCGGCGATCAGCGCCATGTCCGAAAACACGTCTGTATCGCCCATATGATAGACGGTGGGCTCGCCCCTGGCCTTGACGATGACCCCGCACGGATTGCCGAGATAGACCGGCATGCCATCCCTGATGTCGCCGGATGAATGATCGGCCCGCACCAGCGTCACCGTGAATCCGCCCTGGTCGGTCGTGCCGCCGGTGTTCATCGGGTCGAACTTCTCCAGCCCCTGCGCGGCAAGCCACATACAAAGATCGTAGTTGGTGACGACCGTCGCGCCGTTTGCCTTGGCGATATCGAGGGTATCGCCGACGTGATCAGCGTGCCCGTGCGTGAGAATGATGTGGGAAACGTCTTTGGTCGCCGCTGCCTTGTCTGAAACGAACGCCGGGTTGCCGGTGAAGAACGGATCGATGAGCACCGCCTTGCCGCCGAAGTCGAGCCGGAAGGCGGAATGGCCGTACCAGGTGATCTGCATGGTCTGGTCTCCGATCGTGTACGCTGAATGTCCTGTCTCGCCGAGTGTACCGCGCGTTGGCGGCGATTTCGCCCCGTGCTACCGGTTCGGCGATGAGCCTCATATTGCCGCTGACCGAAGCCGCCGGGCACTGGCCCGCCCGCGGGGTACTGATCGGGCTCGATCTCGGAACCAAAACCATCGGGGTGGCGGCGTCGGACCCCGACCGCAAACTGGCGACCGGCGTAGAAACGATCGCACGCAAGAATTTCTCCGCGGATGCCGGTCGCCTTCGTGCGCTCGCCGCCGAGCGCGCCGCGGTCGGCTTCGTGCTCGGGCTCCCGATCAACATGGACGGCTCGGAGGGGCCGCGGGCGCAATCGACGCGCGCTTTCGCGCGAAATCTCGGCAAGTCGACCGAACTGCCGATTGCGCTTTGGGACGAGCGACTGTCAACGGCAGCGGTCGAGCGTGACCTGATTGCCGCGGACGTCAGCCGCCGGAAACGTGCCGCGGTGATTGATCAGCACGCTGCCGCCTACATTCTGCAGGGTGCACTCGACCGGCTGAACCGCCTCTCCGACTAGACACGAAAAGAGCGGGCTTGCGCCCGCTCTCTCTCCACTTGCGACCGCCGGCCTACTGGCAGGCGGCGTAGTCTGCACTCTGGCCGTAGGTGCCGTCGGTTGCGCAGCTCTCAGTCCGCTTAAAGCCATAGCCGCGCGGCGCATACGCGTAGGCGCCGTACCCGGGCTCGGCATACACGTAGCCTGGCTCATACACGTAACCCCGCCGGTACGCGTAGCCCGGTTGATAGGCGTAGCCGGGATAGCGAGGACCATAGTAGTAGCCGTTGTTGGCATTGGCGATCGCCACGCCCGCCAGCGCACCGGCACCAAATCCGATGGCCGCTGCGGCATAGCGGCCATCGCCCGCCTGCGCGGGGATAGCAGTGCTTACGGCCAGCGCACCCGCCAGGGTCGCGGCAGCAGCAAACTTGGTCATTGTCATTTCGGCCTCCTCTTTTCACGTGTCTGACATGTCCACGTACGGCACCACGCGGCGCGCGGAGCGTCACAGCGTCAACTCGGAACAGGCGCGCCGGTTTCTTCGCCATCACACCTGCCAATTCACGATCGTTTGTACGAATGGCGGGGAACACGGAGAAGCCACGACGCCGGCACAAGTCCGCCCGGATCTGTCTGGCGTGCAAGGGCGGGCCGGATTGCCGTTCGGGCCGTCCAGGAACAGGAACCGCCGCACCCGCGACAGGCGCGAACGGATAGCGCCGGAACACAGTTCGGCTGCCGCCAAACGCGGTTTTTCCGGCCGTTTACGCACGCTGTGGACCGGTCCACGCAGCCCTTGCCGCCGCGTTGAACTGCGCCTATACACATTCCTTTAATGAACATCGCGCCGAAATCATCGTTCGTCCTCAGCCGGCGTCAGCTGTTGGGGATCGAAGGGCTTTCGCGCGAGGATATCTCCGGCCTGCTCGACCTCGCCGAGGAATTCGTCGAGCTCAACCGGCAGGTCGAGAAGAAGCGCGCGTCACTGCGCGGCCGCACCCAGATCAATCTTTTCTTCGAGGCATCCACCCGGACACAGGCCTCCTTCGAGCTCGCGGGCAAGAGGCTTGGCGCCGACGTCATGAACATGTCGGTGCATTCATCCTCCATGCGCAAGGGGGAAACGCTGATTGACACCGCGATCACGCTCAACGCGATGCACCCCGACATCATCGTTGTGCGGCATCACGCCTCGGGCGCGGTCGAACTGCTCGCGCGCAAGGTCGACTGTGCCGTTATCAATGCCGGGGACGGATCGCACGAACACCCGACCCAGGCGTTGCTCGATGCGCTCACGATCCGCCGCAACAAGGGACGTATCGAGGGGCTGACCATCGCAATCTGCGGCGACATCCTGCATTCGCGTGTCGCCCGCTCCGACATCATGCTGTTCAATACGATGGGCGCGCGCGTACGCGTGGTCGCGCCTTCGACGCTGCTGCCGCCGGGCGTCGAGCGTTTTGGTGTCGAGGTTGCCCGAGACATGCGCGAGGGCCTGAACGGGGCGGATATCGTGATGATGCTGCGGTTGCAGCGCGAGCGGATGAACGGCTCCTACGTGCCGTCGGTCTCGGAGTATTTCCACTATTACGGTCTTGACGAACGGAAGCTTTCCTACGCCAAACCCGACGCGCTGGTCATGCACCCCGGGCCGATGAACCGTGGTGTCGAGATCGACAGCATCGTTGCCGACAGCGCGCAATCGCTGATCCGCGAGCAGGTCGAGATGGGCGTCGCCGTGCGCATGGCGGTGCTGGAAGCGCTGTCGCGCAATCTGCCCAACGCATGACCATGATACTGTCCGACCGACGCCCGATCCTGCTCGCCAACGCCCGGATCGTTGATCCTTCGCGCGACCTGGATTTTCCCGGCGACCTGCTGATCGCCGAAGGCGTCATCCGGGAAGCCAAGAAGGGCATTGGCGCAGCCGGCGTGCCTGAAGGTACCGACGTCATCGACTGCCGCGGCAAGCTGGTGGCGCCGGGATTGACCGATATGCGCGCGTTCATCGGTGAGCCCGGCGCGGCCAGCCGCGAAACATTCGCCACCGCCAGCCAGGCCGCCGCCGCGGGCGGCGTCACCACCATTATCTGCCAGCCCGACACCTCGCCGGCGATCGACAATCCCGCCACGGTTGACTATGTGCTGCGCCGCGCACGCGACACCGCGATCGTCCACGTGCATCCGATGGCCGCGATCACCAAGGGCCTCGAGGGCCGCGAGATGACGGAAATCGGTCTGCTCAAGGCCGCCGGCGCGGTTGCCTTCACCGATGGCGACAAGAGCGTCACCAACGCGCAGGTGATGCGGCGCGCGCTGACCTATGGCGGCGATTTCAATGCGTTGATCGTCCACCATACAGAGGACCCGGACCTGGTTGGCGACGGAGTCATGAACGAGGGGGAGTTCGCGGCCCGTCTCGGCTTGCTCGGAATCCCCAAGGCAGCGGAAACAGTGATGCTCGAACGCGACATCCGCCTCGTCGGGCTCACGGGCGGTCGTTATCACGCGGCGTCGGTCACCTGTCCGGAATCGCTCGAGGTGCTGCGTCGGGCGAAAGACGCGGGGCTCGCAATAACCACCTCGGCCTCGATCAACCACATCACCCTCAACGAAAACGATATCGGTCCTTATCGCACCTTCCTGAAGGTGGCGCCGCCGCTGCGCCGCGAGGACGACCGCAAGCAGCTGGTCGCGGCGCTGGCTGACGGTCTCATCGACGTCGTGATGTCCGATCACAATCCGCAGGACGTCGAGACCAAACGCCTGCCCTTTGCCGAAGCGGCTCCCGGTGCCATCGGCCTGGAGACCATGCTCAGCGCCGGGTTGCGTCTCGTCCATTCCGGCGAACTGGACCTGATGACACTGCTGCGCGCCATGTCGACACGGCCGGCCGAACTGCTCGGCCTACCCGGCGGGTCTCTGCGTCCTGGGTCGCCGGCCGACGTCATCGTGCTCGACGTCGACATGCCGTGGGTGCTTGATCCCAACGAACTCAAGTCCAAGTGCAAGAATACGCCATTCGACGAGGCACGGCTGACCGGCCGCGTGGTGCGCACCATCGTCGCCGGCCGCACCGTGTACGAATACGTATGACCACCGCGGTCGCCTTTCTGTTCGGCTATCTGCTCGGCTCGATCCCTTTCGGGCTGGTCCTCACGCGACTCACCGGCGGCCCCGACCTTCGCGACATCGGCTCGGGCAATATCGGCGCCACCAACGTCCTGCGGACCGGCAACAAGATGCTCGCCGCCGCGACGCTCCTGGGCGACATGCTCAAGGGCACGGTGGCAGTGGTGGTGGCGGCGCACTATGCCGGCCATGACGCATCGCTCGCCGCCGGGCTCGGCGCCTTCCTCGGTCATCTTTTCCCGGTGTGGCTCAGGTTCCGCGGCGGCAAGGGCGTCGCCACCTATATCGGGCTTCTGCTCGGGCTCTACTGGCCGGGCGCGCTGATCTTCTGCGCGGTATGGCTGATCGTGGCCTACGCCACCCGCTACTCCTCGCTGGCCGCCCTGGCCGCCAGCGCCGCAACGCCGGTGGCGATCTGGTTTATGGCCCCCCACGACACCGCCCTGCTGTTTTTCCTGCTGACCAGCCTTTCGTGGATCATGCACCGCGACAATATCCGCCGCCTTCTCGGCGGCAGGGAGGGAAAGATCGGCGGCAACTCTCCCGCGGCGCCGCACCCGTGACTCCCGGTTGTGTGATTGCTATTTCAGGTTGTAGTGCGCCTGCCCTTGGGCGATGCTCCGTCCATGCGGGGCGATGGCGGGCAGGCGGGCAACGGCGTCAGGCTGAGCGACGAGCAGCGGCTTGACTGGCTGCGGCTCATCCGCAGCGATCATGTCGGCCCGCACACCTTCCACGCATTGCTGGCACGTTTCGGCAGCGCCCGCGCAGCACTCGAGGCGCTGCCGGGGCTCGCCCGCCGCGGTGGCGCGACGGGGGCGGCACGGATCTGTACCCGGGAGACCGCGGCAGCCGAACTCAAGGCGGCGCGGGCCAACGGCATCGCCTTCATCGCGCTTGGCGAACCCGGTTATCCGCCGCGGCTCCGGATGACCGACGATCCGCCGCCGCTGCTGGCGGTGCGCGGCAACATAGACGTGCTGACACGGCCGGCAGTCGCCATTGTCGGCGCACGCAACGCGTCCGCCGCCGGCGCGAAACTGGCCATGCGCTTCGCCCGCGACCTCGGCAGTGCCGGCTACGTCGTCGTATCCGGGCTGGCCCGCGGCATCGATGCGGCCGCGCATCGCGCAAGTCTGGCGGCGGGAACCATCGCGGTGCTCGCCGGCGGTCATGACCGCGTCTATCCACCCGAGCATACCGGGTTGCTGGACGCCATCATCGAGCACGGCGCCGCGATCTCCGAGATGCCGCTGACCTGGGAACCACGTGCGCACGATTTTCCCCGCCGCAACCGGCTCGTCTCCGGCCTCGCCGTCGGAGTCGTCGTGGTCGAGGCGGCGCGCCGCTCCGGCTCGCTGATCACGGCGCGGCTCGCCGGCGAACAGGGCCGCGAGGTCTTCGCGGTGCCCGGCTCTCCACTCGACCCGCGCGCGGATGGAACCAACGGCCTTATCAAGCAGGGCGCGATTCCGGCGACCGAGGCGGCCGACGTAATCGCAGTGCTGGAGCCGATCCTCGGCCGGAGCTTCGGCCCGCCGGCACACGAAGTGGCAGCCGAACCCGCAGGACCCGCGCCTGCCCCCGGCGACGACGAGCGCTCCCGCGTGCTGGCGCTGCTAGGCCCCGCACCTGCGACAATCGACGACATTGTGCGTCTGTCGCAGGCAACGCCAGCTTGCGTGCGCACCATCCTGCTGGAACTCGAAATTGCCGGTCGGCTCGAGCGTCACGGAGGCAGTCTGGTGTCACTGGTGTAGGATTGACTTCGAGTCGTCATACAGAACCCGCGGTGCATGATGATCTGCTCCCTCGCCCGCCTCGCCTTTCCTGTCGCATTGCTCGTCTCCCTGCCGGCGCACGCGCAAAACCAGTCGTTTCGCGCGTTCGTCAAGGAACTGTGGCAGGACGCCGAGGCCAAAGGCATTACACGGTCGACATTCGATCGCGCCATGAAGGGGGTTACTCCCGACCCGCGCGTCATCGCGGCAACCAGGCGCCAGCCCGAATACGGCAAGCCGTTCGGCGACTACGTGAACGCGCTTGCCTCGAAATCACGCATTGCCATCGGCAAGCGCAAGGGACGCGAGTGGGCGAAGACATTCGACGTCGTTGAAAAGGAATTCCAGGTAGAACGCGCAGTCCTGCTGGCGCTCTGGGGCGTGGAGAGCGGCTACGGCGCGGCAAGGGGCCGCTGGGACGTGTTCCGGTCGCTGGCCACGCTTGGCTATGTGCGTTTCCGACACCCCTATTTCCGCAATGAGCTGCTCGTCATCATGCGCATCATGCAGGACACCGGGTTTCCGCGCGGCAAGCTGGTGAGTTCATGGGCGGGCGCGATGGGCCAGACCCAGTTCATGCCGACAAACTTCGTCGATTATGCCATCGACTTCTCCGGCGACGGCCAAGCCGATATCTGGAGCAACGTGCGCGATGTTCTCGGTTCGACGGGCAATTATCTGCACAAATACGGCTGGCGATACGGCGAGACCTGGGGTTTCGAGGTCTCGGTGCCGGAAGACTTCGATTACATGAAGAGCCGCGCCACCTTCGACGAATGGACAAGGCTGGGCGTCAAGCCGGTCGACGGCAAGACGTTCCCCCGCGAGGGCCAGGGCATCCTGTTCTTCCCGGCCGGCGCCAAAGGCCCCGCTTTCGTCGTCACACCCAATTTCGACGTACTCAAGGAATACAATAATTCGGATGCCTATGCGATTGCGGTCGGGCATCTCGCCGACCGCATCAACGGCGGACCGCCGATCCAGGCGAAATGGCCCGCCGACGACCGGCAACTCTCGCGCGACGCGCGTGTCGCTTTGCAGAAGAAGCTGGCCTCACTCGGCTACAAGGTGAACGAGTTCGAAGCGCACATCGATTTCGATCTGCGTGACAACATTCGCGCCGAGCAGAAAAAATTCGGCATGCTGCCGGACGGCACCCCGACGCGCGAACTTCTCGATCGGCTCGGCATCACCGTGCGCTGACCGGCGGCAACCATCTCGCGGGCATGCGTGGGCCATGGCGCTTCTGCGCCGACCGACGCCATCTGATAACGGTAACAGCCTGTTAAACCGGGTTTCATAATAATACCTCTCCGGGTGGCAACCGCGCGCCGCCGCAGTCTCCCTTGTGCCCTAATTGGCTGCTTTGCAGCGGCCTTCGGGGCACCGTTATTTGACACCCGGGGCCGGCTTCCCCATGTTCCGGCCACGGAGCGCGGTCGATTCCGCTCAGAATCGGCGGCTAACCCATTGGAATTCAATGAACATCGTCGTAGTCGAATCGCCGGCCAAGGCAAAAACGATCAATAAATACCTGGGCCCCGGCTACGAGGTCCTCGCCTCCTTTGGCCACATCCGCGACCTGCCGGCCAAGGACGGATCGGTCGATCCGGACGCAGGATTTCGCATGCTCTGGGAGGTGGATCCCAAGTCCAACCAGCGCATCAACGATATCGCCCGCGCGCTCAAGGGCGCCGACAAGCTGATCCTCGCCACCGACCCCGACCGCGAGGGCGAGGCGATCTCCTGGCACGTGCTTGAAGTG
>CAZUDR010000064.1:0-11644 GCA_964618715.1 uncultured Undibacter sp.
CTTGTACGACGACTCGCCCATCACCCAGCGCAGCGCTTCGACGAGGTTCGACTTGCCGCAGCCGTTCGGCCCGACCACGCCGGTCAGCCCCGGCTCGATCAGGAAATCGGTTGGCTCGACGAACGACTTGAACCCGAGCAGGCGCAGCCGGGTGAGCTTCATGCTGTCAGGGCCTCATCATCCCGGGCGGAATGACAACCGACACTTCCCCCGGATTTTGCGTTGAATAACAGATTCGTAGGCATTACCGGGACTTACACCCGGGGCGAGAGTCATATCCGCATCCGGCTGGAGAATGAATCGCCGCGTGGCCGGGAGCAACAGCGGAGCACGGTAAGATGCGGGTTTTCCAGACCTTTCCGCGCTGGAGACGGCGAAATTAGGGCGGACCCGGCGCCGCGGCGGCGGCTGCCGCGACAGAAAACCCTTATTTTTCCTTGAGTTGCTCGTCGATCAGCTTGGCCATGTTTTCGATCGTCAGCGCACCGTCGTGCTCGGTGCCGTTGACGAAGAAAGTCGGCGTCGACTTCACCTTGAAGTCGTCGATGGCGCGCTGACGCACTTTTTCGATGCTGTCGAGCAGGTCCTGATTCGCCAGGCACTCGTTGAAGGTTGCTTCCGTGAAGCCGGCCTGTTTGGCGATGGCGAGCAGCGGCGGGATCGGCTTCTGCACCGCCCACTCCTTCTGCTGACGGAACAGGGTGTCGATCATCGCAAAATACCGGTTGCTGTCGTCCTTGCCGGCGCAACGGGCAAGCATGAAAGCCGCCGCCGCGAGTGGATCGAGCGGGAATTCACGGAAGATGAAATGGACCTTGCCGGTGTCGATGTAGCGCTTCTTCAGTTCCGGAAAAGTGGTTTCGTGGAAGTGTGCGCAGTGCGGGCAGGTCGCCGAGGCATATTCGACGATGGTGACCGGTGCGTCCGCCTTGCCCAGACTCATGTCCGGCAGCGCGCCGGGTTTCATCAATTCTTCGGTCGGTACGGTGCTTTGCGCCCATGCCGGCGCCAGGGAAAGCGCGGAGCTGCCGAGGGCGGCGACGGCCAGCGCCGTGGTGATGGCGCCCTGGCAAAATGTGCGGCGATTGAACAGCAATTGCTTACTCCGTCGGCTTGAAGGCCTCCGATCACGGCCATGGCTAGCCTGATACCATGATTGTGGCAATGAGAGGCCCCGGCCTCGGGCGGGCTTCCTACTTTTGCTTAACGGCCGCCCCCAGACGGGCCAGTGCCTGGCGCAGGTCTTCATCCTCGATTTGCGGCAACGCGCCGGCGATCCGGGCGGCGGCGGCCGTATCGGGGGGTCGCGGCGGTGCGCCCGGCTTGTCGCGGCGCCTGAGCGGCGCCTGCCGCAGGGAGAGCCGGCCAATCGCGCGCCAGCCGAAGAACCGGTTCACCCGCTCGAGGATGACGGCCGACAGGTGCTGGATCTCTATCGCCGCCGGACCTTCCACCCGGAGGACGAGGGTCGCCGGTTCCGGCGGCTGGTCTGGATTGCCGGGGCGCGGCCACGCAATCCTGATCGGCTCGCTGTGGGCGGCGATCTCGGCGCCGGCAATGTCGGCCCAGCGGGCAATGATCTCGGTGGAGGCAAACCCTTGCGCCTTGAGCGCGTCGCTCAGGGTGGCGCCGGCGAACTCGGACAGCGGCCGGGGAAAACTGCGCGCGGGCTTGCTCATGGACGGGTCTCGTATGGCAGTGTCGCCGTCATGACCGTAGCAGTTCGTGTCGCCCTGCAAAAGAAAACCGGCCCCGATCCGGCAGACCTGCTGGCCTGGTACGATCGCCACGCGCGCGTGCTGCCGTGGCGGGTGCGGGGTCCGCGGCGGGCCGATCCGTACCGCGTGTGGCTGTCGGAAATCATGCTGCAGCAGACGACAGTGAAAGCCGTCGCGCCCTATTTCGCCAGGTTCGTCGCGCGCTGGCCGACAGTAACGGCGCTTGCGGCTGCCGGGCTCGACGAGGTGCTGCGCGCCTGGGCGGGGCTTGGCTACTACGCGCGGGCGCGCAACCTGCATGCCTGTGCCCGCGCGGTGGTCGCGCGACATGGCGGCAAGTTTCCGCGGGATGTGGATGCGCTGCGCGCCTTGCCGGGCATCGGCGACTACACCGCCGCGGCGGTTGGCGCGATCGCCTTCGATCTGCCCGCGGTGCCGGTCGACGGCAATGTCGAGCGGGTGGTGACGCGCCTGTTCGCGCTGGAAGACGAAATGCCGGCGGCGAAGCCGGAGGTCAGACGGCTGGCGACGTCGCTGATGCCGCCGCGCCGCACCGGCGACTTCGCGCAAGCGCTGATGGATCTCGGCGCGTCCCTGTGCTCGCCAAGGCGGCCGGCCTGCGCACTGTGTCCCTGGACGGACTCATGTCTCGCGCGGTCGCGCGGCGACCACGAGACCTTCCCGCGCAAGGCGCCGAAACGCGAAGGCAAGTTGCGCCGCGGCGCCGCTTTCATCGCGCTGCGCGCCGACGGCCGCGCACTGCTGCAGACGCGGCCGGACAAGGGGCTGCTTGCCTCCATGACGGAAGTGCCGGGTACCCCGTGGTCTCACGATTTTGACACGGGCGGCGCGCGCAAATTCGCACCGCGCCTGAAGGGAGCCCGATGGCGGCGCCTGCCGGGTACGGTACGGCACGTGTTCACGCATTTCCCGCTGGAACTTGCCGTCTTTGTTGCCAGACTGCCGCGCGGGACGCCGGCGCCGGGGGGTACGCGCTGGGTGAAGCTTGCCGATCTCCCCGGAGAAGCGCTGCCGAACGTCATGCGCAAGGTGCTGGCGCATGCGCACGGCAGCGATCGCACCTAGCCGACGGCAGGGATGCCCGCGGCCGTGGCGAGGAACGCATTCTCCGCGCGCTCGAGTTCGCCCGGTCGCTGCTTCTTCTTGCCGCGGGCCAGCGCCTTCTTGTTGATCTTGCGCTTGGCGATGCCGTTGAGCTTCTTGTCGGTCGCCTTTTCTTCATTGAGATTCGACGTGAGCAAGCGGGCGACGTCGCTCTTGCCGAGCAGCCTGGCCCAGGCCGCGAGCGTCCCATAGCGGGTGATCTCATAGTGCTCGACCGCTTGCGCCGCAGCGATCAGCGCGGCGTTGAGCACCATCTTGTCGTCGATCTCGCCGGCGATCTCGTTGGCCTCGTCGATGATGCCGTCGATGGCCGGGCACCTGGTTCCCTTCGGCTGCTTCTTCAGTTTCTTGAAGACCTGGTCGAGACGTTTGATCTGGCCCTTGGTCTGCCTTAGGTGCATGTTGAAGCCCTTCTTCAACTCCGGATCCGAAGCCTTCTTCACCATGTCGGGCAGCGCCTTCTCGATCTGGTGCTCCGCGTAGTAGATGTCCTGCAGCGAGTGCATGAACAACTCTTCGAACGTCCTCATTTCGGGTGAAAACCAACCCATCGTCGCCTCCATTGCATTCGGTGTCCTACTAAGTCCGACGACGGGAACCCGGTTCCCAAGGGCTGCAAAGAACGCTAGGCAAGTGAATAAAGTTCCGGTTACGGGCAGCTGCCGGTACGTCATGCGCGGCGTGCGCTCGGCGAGGATCGCGGAGGACATCATGCAAAGCGGCCGGGATGACAGAAGCGGCTGGTCGCCGAGCCTGCGCTATCCGGACCCGCTGGTGCGCTCGCTCGATGCGCGCTTCGACAAATACCGGCTGCCGCTGGCCAGCGTGGAAAGGCTGTTCACCGGCTCGCGCTGGGGCGAAGGGCCGGTCTGGTTCGGCGACGGCCGGTATCTCCTGTGGAGCGACGTGCCGGGCGACTGCATTCGCCGCTGGGACGAGGAGACCGGCAACGTCTCCTATTTTCGCAAGCCGTCGAACAATGCCAACGGCAACACCCGCGACCGACAGGGCCGGCTGGTCACCTGCGAGCATCTCACCCGCCGCGTCACCCGCACCGAGCATGACGGGACGATCACGGTCATCTGCGACCGTTTCGAGAACAAGCGACTCAATTCTCCCAACGACGTGGTGGTGAAGTCGGACGGCTCGATCTGGTTCACCGATCCGCGTTTCGGTATTCTCGGCAACTATGAGGGCGAAATTGCCGAGCCCGAACTGCCCATGAATGTCTACCGCGTCGACGGCAAGACCGGCACGGTGACCGTGGTCGCCGACGGAATCAATGCGCCGAACGGGCTTGCCTTCTCGCCCGGCGAGAAGACGCTCTACATTGTCGAGTCGCGCAGCGAGCCGCGAGTCATCCTGAGTTATGACGTCGCGCCGTCGGGCGACAGGTTGTCGAACCGCAAGCTGCTGATCGACTCCGGACCGGACGGCACGCCGGACGGCTTTCGCGTCGACGTCGACGGCAACCTGTGGTGCGGCTGGGGCATGACACCCGAACTCGACGGCGTGCGCGTGTTCACCCCGCAAGGCGAGCCGATCGGGCATATCTCGCTGCCCGAACGCTGCGCCAATCTCTGCTTCGGCGGCCACAAGCGCAACCGGCTGTTCATGGCGGCGTCACATTCGCTCTATTCGCTTTACGTCAACACACAGGGCGTGGCCGGCGGATAGCGGCTGCGCGAGAAGGAGACATCATGACCATCGAACGCAAGGAAGTCGGACCGCGCATGAGCCAGATTGTCGTGCACGGCGACACCGTGTATCTCGCCGGCATTGTCGCACAGGCCAACAAGGGCAAGAGCGTCACCGAGCAAACCAGGGAAATCCTGGACACCATCGACAATTATCTGGCGCAGGCCGGCAGCAACAAGACGAAGCTGCTGCGGGCCAATATCTGGATTACCGACATGGCGAATTTCGCCGAGATGAATGCGGTGTGGGACGCCTGGGTGTCGCCCGGCAATACGCCGGCGCGCGCCTGCGTCGAGGCGAAGCTGGCGTCGCCCGACTACAAGGTCGAAATCATGGTGGTGGCGGCGAAGTGACCGCTTGCGGTCATCCCCGCGCTTGCGGGGATCGCGGCATGGTGTGACGCAGGTGTAAGGTATCGCATGGCATTCGATTTCACGCCGCTCGTTCCGGCCGGATCGCCCCCGCCGGCGGTGCGATGGACGCCGCCGGGGAAATACAATTTCACCTTCGGCAACAACGACCCGGACGGGCTGGAGATCGAGGAGCTCAAGGCGGCCGTCGAGACCGCACTCACGCGCGACGGCCGCCGGCTGTCGGACTACCGGCTGCACATGGGCCCGCAGGGGTACAAGCCGCTGCGCGAGTTTCTGGTGAGGAAGCTCCGGCAGCACGCTGCGATCGAATGCAGCGCCGATGACATCGTCATGACCTCGGGCTCGCTGCAGGGGCTCGACCTGGTCAACAGCGCCCTGCTGATGGCCGGCGACACGGTCATCTGCGAGCAGGACTGCTACGAGGGCACGCTCAACCGCTACACGCGGCGCGGCGTCGATGTCGTCGGCATCCCGCTCGACCGGGGCGGCATGCGCATGGACGCGCTGGAGAACGCACTGAAGCAACTCAGGGGCCGGGGCGTCCGGCCGAAATTCATCTACACCATACCCACCGTGCAGAATCCGACGGCGACGGTCCTCGGTGCGGACCGGCGCGAGACCCTGCTCGGATTTGCGGAAGAATACGGCGTCCCGATTTTCGAGGACGACTGCTATGCCGACCTGACCTGGGACGGCAAGCGGCCGCCGGCGCTTTACGCCATGAGCAAGTCACAGAACGTGATCCATATCGGGTCATTCTCGAAGACGATCGCGCCGGCCCTCCGCGTCGGCTTCATCGTCGCGCCGTGGGCCATCCTGTCGCGCATCCTGCCGCTCAAGACCGATGCCGGCACCGGCGGGCTCGAACAGATGATGCTGGCCGAATACTGCGAGAAGCACTTCGCGGACCACCTGCCGCGTCTTCGCCAGCGGTTCCGCGCCAAGCTTGATACGCTGGTCGCCGCCCTCAACGAACATTTCGGCACAGCGGCCGAATTCGACTATCCGCCGGGCGGCATCTTTCTCTGGGTCAGGCTGCCGGACAATGTCGACACCATGGAGCTGCGCGACAAGGCGCTGGCCGAAGGCGTCGTCATCAATCCGGGGCCTGAATGGTCGCTGGACAAGGCCGGCAGCAAGAATCGCATGCGGCTGTGTTTTGCCAGCCCCACGCACGAGGAAATCCGCGAAGGCATCGCCGTGCTGGCAGACGTGTGTCGCCGCGAATTCGGCGTGCCCGTCCGCAGCGGCAATGTCGAGAAGACGTGAGCCATGTTTGGCGTGCTCGCGATCTGGAACGACTGTCGCGCGGGTCACGAGGCCGAGTTCGAGGCCTGGTTCCAGGGCGAACATCTGCTCGAGCGGCTGGCTGTGCCGGGTTTTCTCTATGGACGTCGGCACAAGGCAATTTCGGGTGCCAGCGGCTATTTCAACTTCTACCTGACCGAGACACCGGACGTGTTGACGTCGAAGCCGTATCTCGAGCGGCTCGACAATCCGACGCCGATGACGAAGCGGATCATGTCGGACATCTTCATCAATATGAACCGGACCGTGTGTCACCGCACACTGCGGTGCGGCGCCTTCCGCGCCGCCTATACCGTGACGGTGCGCTTCAGTGCGCCGCCGGATGAGGGCGCGCTCCGGACAGAACTCGACAGGCTGACCGCCGATCCGGCGGCGGTGGCCGGCGGCGAGATCTGGATCGCCACCGATGCCGCCGGCCAGCCGGTGTCGATGGAAGAAAAGCTGCGCGGCGGCGACAAGAAGATCGCCGGATGCCTGATGGTCGATACCTTGCATCAGGACGGGGCCGACCGGCTCGGTACGAGTCTGGCCGGGACCTTCCCCGGCACCGAGGTTGGCGTATTCCGGGTGCTCTGCCAGCTCGGCCGCGGAGACCTCTGACTTCGGGCCGGCCGGGGAATAAACTGGTCCCGGTCGGCGTTAGTGCGCCGCGACCATCGTCATAACAAACAACATGACGGACGCCGTTACCGGCGTTCGGGGAGGGAAGTTGTCACGCGACCTGCAATGACACGTGCCTTTGTGCTTTCCGCGGCCTTTGTCCTGGGATTTTCAGGCCTTGCCGCCTTGTCGGCCACGCCGGCCGGAGCTCAACAGGGCGAAGGGTGGGTGGTGCTGTTTGACGGCAAAACCTTGGGTGACTGGGACCAGGTGGGCGAAACCAACTGGCGCGTGGAAGACGGCGCCATCGTCGCCGACAAGCGCACCAGCAAGACGCCGGCCTATCTGCTCAGCAAGAACAAGTACAAGGACTTCATGCTGTACGTCGAATTCTGGGCGAGCGACGATGCCAACAGTGGCATTTTTCTGCGTTGCAGTGACCCGGCCAAGGTCGGCGATCGTACCTGTTACGAAGCCAACATCTTCGACCAGCGCAAGGACCCGACCTACGGGACCGGGGCGATCGTGCGCTTCGTGGAGATCGACCCGATGCCCAAGGCTGGCGGCAAGTGGAATACCTACGAGATCACCGCCAAGGGCCGCGACATCACCCTGGTGCTCAACGGCCAGCAGACTGCAAAGCTGCGCAACGAGATGTTCACCGAAGGCCCGTTCGGGCTCCAGCACGGCGCCGGCGTGATCAAGTTCCGTAAAGTCGCGATCAAGCCGCTCTAGGCCGCGCTTTCACCAGGCAGGCAACGCCCGCATCGCCGGGAGGCGCTGCGGGCGTCGTTTCCATGGCGCGCTTGCCAGGCAGCCATTGCGGTAGGAGATTGGCGTCGCGTTTCTCGCGGGACAAGACATGGACACCTTGCTGCCGCTGGCTGAAACCGTCGCGGCGCGGCTCAAACGGCGCGGCGAGACGATCGCTGTGGCGGAATCCTCGACCGGCGGATTGATCGCCGCGGCGCTGCTGGCGCTGCCGGGTGCGTCGGCCTGGTTCATCGGCGGCGCGGTCGTCTATACGCAGGCATCACGCAAGGCCTTGCTCGGCATCACCGACGCAGACATGTCCGGCATGCGCGCGTCGACCGAGCCCTATGCCTTGCTGCTGGCCCGGCGTATGCGGGAGAAGAACCGCGCGACCTGGGCCATCGCGGAGACCGGCGCCACCGGACCGACCGGCAATCGCTATGGCGACGCGGCGGGCCACAGCTGTATCGCGGTCGTCGGACTGGCGGTCGAGCGGGCCGTTACACTGGAAACCGGCTCGAACGACCGGCAGGCCAACATGCGCGTTTTTGCGCAGCGTGCGCTTTCGCTGTTTGCCGAAGTCGCGGGTTCTTAGGCCAATCGTCTGCGTCGAGCGCCTCAGTCCCGCGGCCCCGGCTCCATCGTCCACGCCAGCGCGTCGTGGCCCTGCGCGTAGTGGCGCGCGATCTGCGCCGGGTTGCGGTTGACCAGCGGGCGCAGGCACATGGGATGGGTGAAGCTGCGGATCTCGTGCTCGATGGTGAACAGATGACGACCGTTGTCGAGATCGATGATGTCCCTGAAGCGATATTGAAACTGATTGTCCTCGCGGCTGACGAGACCGCGCTCGCCCAGCCGGCGATGCGGGCCGGAGAAGTCGACGACATAAATCTGCACATGGTGTGAGTCGAATTCCGGCTGCGGCTTGTCGGTTTCGCGGAACTGCAGGTATTGCTTGTGGCCGACGGTGGCGCGTGCCACGGCACCATCTCCGTTCAGGACTTCAGCCGGCACCTGGATCATCTCGCGGTAGAAACGGGCGATCGCGCCGGCGGTGCCGACCGGAACATCGAACTCGACATAAGGCATGCCGAGCACGATGCGGCCAAAACGCGCCGCGTCCGGCTCGTGGCAGCGCATGCGGTTACCCCACGGGCACATGACCTCGACGAAATCATTGTGCTCGCGGAAATCGAACAATGTGCCTTCCAGCCTGGCTTGCGCGTTGGCGAGCCGCTTCAGCAGCGCGGCGCGGTCGGGAATGACGAGTCCGACGTGGCCGCGCAGCACCTGCGCGTGGCCGGTGGGCAGATGGAACTGGCTGCGCCCGACGTTCATCCACATGTTGTCGTCGGACGTCATCATGTAGGGATCGCGTGTCAGCCCGAGAGCCGAGCCGTAATAGACCTGGGCCAGGCGCTGGTCGGGAATGTTGACGTTGACGTGCTCGAGATGGACCGAATTGCCGAGGTCCTCGGCCGCGCGATCGAACGTGTTACTCATCGGGCATGGTTCCGGGGCGACTGGGATGCCGCCGCGATCTTATAGCGGTGCCGGGAGTTTTATCGAGCAGTTAGTCTGCGTCGGCCATCTCCGCGCGCACCTGTGCGCGGAATTCGTCGATCAGGCGAAGCCCCTTCGGCGTTTCCACGTGCCAGAAGGTCCAGCCGTTGCACGCCTCCAGCCCCTGCACGAGGGCGCCGATGCGATGGATTGAGCCGACATGACCATCGATGCTGATGGCGCCGTCGGCGCGCACCAGAGCCTTGTGCCGGTTCTTGGCGTCGACAAGTCTGGCACCGGGAGTGACCAGGCCGCGCTCGACCAGCGCCCCGAAAGGCACGCGCGGCGCCTCACGCGCGGTCACCACGGGTGCGAGCGCTGGTGCTTCCAGCGGTCTTGCGCCGGCAATGCGCTTTTCCGCCGCCCTGGCGTATTTGGCCTCACGCTCGAAGCCGATGAAACGGCGGCCGAGATGTCTCGCCACGGCGCCGGTGGTGCCGGTGCCGGCGAAAGGATCGAGCACCAGATCGTCGACGCGCGAACTCGACAGGATGACGCGGGCAAGCAGGGATTCCGGTTTCTGCGTCGGGTGCAGCTTCTTGCCGTCCTTGCCCTTGATGCGTTCGTCGCCGGTGCACAGCGGGAGTGTCCAGTCGGAGCGAACCTGGACATCCTCGTTCGCGGCCTTCAGCGTCTCGTAGTTGAAGGTGTATCCCCTGGCGCCGGCATCGCGTGCCGCCCAGATCAGCGTTTCATGCGCATTGGTGAAGCGGCGACCGCGGAAGTTCGGCATCGGGTTGGTCTTGCGCCAGATCACGTCGTTGAGGATCCAGAATCCGAGATCCTGCATGATCGCCCCGACGCGGAAGATGTTGTGATAGGAGCCGATCACCCAGATCGTGGCGGATGGCTTCATCGCCCGGCGGCAGGCCTTGAGCCAGGCTTTGGTGAACTCGTCATAGACGGAAAAGCTGGCGAACTTGTCCCAGGCATCGTCCACGGCATCGACACGGCTGTCGTCGGGACGTTTGAGATCGTTCTGGAGCTGAAGGTTGTAGGGCGGATCGGCGAAGACGAGATCGACGCTGTCCGCCGGCAGCTTCGCCATCTCGGAAACGCAGTCACCGATGACGATACGGTGCGCCTTGCCGGACTCTGAAACTCCACGGGGCGCCCGTGAGGGCGCCCCGCGACGCGAAACAACCATGACTCAGGACTCTGACTCAGGTGACGCGGTCGGCGACGCGGGACCTACAAACCGACTGCGCCCATCATGGTCGCGCAAGGTGAAAAATCGGTTTATGGAGAAAGGCGGCGACTGGGCAAATTCTGCCTATTTAACCGAAGGTTACGACTCGGCCGACGGCGCCAAACCAGGCGTCAAAAAAATGTCTGTGGCGGCATGCAACGTGAGGCTTAATCTGATGTTGACGTGGGTTCACCTGCACCTGCCGGGCCGGCGTTTTTGGAGGGTTCGATGCGTTGGGACCAGTTCCGCCGCAGCAGCAATGTCGAAGATGCGCGCGGTCAAGGAGGCTTTGGCGGCGGTTTCCGCCGCGTGTCGACGCGCCGAGGTGGACTGGGGATAGGCGCAATTATTGTCATCGGCCTGATCGGATGGGCCCTCGGCATCGACCCGAGTGTCCTCATTACCGGTGCCGAGATGGCGAACCGCGGCAGTTCCCAATACCAGCAACAAAACGTCCCGCCGCCGCAGAGCCGAACGGGTGCGCCCCAGGACAAGACGGGTGACTTCGTCGCCGCCGTGCTCGGCAACACCGAGGACACCTGGGGGGCGATCTTCAAGGCCGGCAAGGCCCAGTACCGGGCTCCGCGCCTGCGACTCTATTCGGGCGCGGTGCGGGGAAGCTGCGGTTTCGCCCAGTCGGCGACCGGGCCGTTCTACTGCCCGAACGACCAGCGCATCTATCTCGACACCTCGTTTTTCCGTGACATGGAGGTGAGATTCAGGGGCTGCAGCGGCAAGGCATGCGAGTTCGCAAACGCCTACGTCATTGCGCACGAAATCGGCCATCACGTGCAGAACCTGCTCGGCATACTTCCCGAGGCGCAGAGGGCGCAACAGGCCTCCGGCAGCCGCGCGGCTGCCAACCAGATCCAGGTACGCGTGGAATTGCAGGCGGACTGTCTGGCCGGCGTCTGGGCGCATCACTCCGACCAGCGCTGGAACACACTCGAACCGGGCGACGTCGAGGCCGCGCTGCAGACGGCTGCCGCCATAGGCGACGACCGCTTGCAGCGGCGGTCGCAGGGCTACGTGGTGCCCGACGCCTTCACCCACGGCGCCTCGAAACAGCGCCAGCGCTGGTTCACCATCGGTCTGAAGGAGGGCACGCTGGCGGCGTGCGACACGTTCAGCGCGGCGTCGCTGTAGGAACGGGTGTCCTGGCCGGAATTGACAGGAGCAGACAGTTCGTGCCGCTGAAGTTTGCGGTGCTCACCGTGTCCGACACGCGCGAACGGGCCGACGACAAATCCGGCGCGACGCTGGTGGAACGCATCCGGGAAGCGGGTCACGCGGTCGCCGAGCGCGCCATCGTCAAG
>CAZUDR010000065.1:0-11391 GCA_964618715.1 uncultured Undibacter sp.
CCAGTCCACCGAGAGCGTGGCCTGCGACAGCCACGGCGCGAGGGTCTTGCCGCCGGCACCGTAGATCTGCATGGACTGGATGGTGCCGTTGTTGAGCTGCGAGCCGGCCGTTTCCTTGGCGACTTCCTTGTAGATGTGCTTGACGCCGAGCGCCTTGAGGCCGTTCTCGAGCTTCTTGCGGGTGTCAAACGGCGCCGGACCGGTGAACACCGGCTCGCCGGCGAGGTCGGCCCACGACTTGTACTTGTCCTTCTCGGAGGCCTTTATGATCAGACCGCAATCCAGCGTGTAGGTCCAAAGCGACTGTACCGGCGTGCGCTTGGCGTGCGCCTTGAATCCCTTGAAGCGTTCGTTGTCGTTGTGGAATTCGCGCAGTGCGACGTCGGAACCGTAGAAGCCGTCGAACTCGCCCATCGCGTAGCCCTTCACGGTGCCCACCGCGCCGGGCGTCGGCAGCACCGTGATGCGGTACTCCGGCATCTTGCTGTTGAGCAGTCTGGCGAGCACGACAAGCGCCTTGCCGCCGGACGAGCCTGCAGGGCCGGTGCCCCACTTGATATCCTTTGGCTCGGACCAGGCGGTCGAACTCGAAAGCCCGACCATTGCCAATGTAAATGCCGCAAAAACACCGGCGGCGAGACCGCGTGCAAGGACCGCACGTACGGCAAAATTGCGCTTACCCATGACCTGTTTCCTCCCGAGGGCAATTTACGATTTCATCAGCGTTCACGAACGCCCAGACCAACACCTCCGCCCCGCCTGTTATTATGTTATTAGCGGCGCATCCTCTTGATTGCCTGTGCCATCGACCGATTTGCCGACAGTCGGCCGGTACTATCGGTTAGTTGGCGGCGTGTGATAATTCGAAGATTTGCTGCAATCGTCAACAAAAACGTCGTGTGCGGACGCAATTTTACGCGTCCGCCCAATTTTTGTTCAACATCCCGAAAGGCTCAATCGAAGCGGCCGGCCGCGTGCGCCAGCATGGTGTAAACCTTGCCGGTTTCCGAGGTGAGGTAGGTCCGTGCCACCAACTGGCCGCGGTCATCGCGCGAAACCTCGTCGAGCAATCGCTCGAACTCGCCGATGTAGCGATCAACGGTCAGTTTGAATTCACGGTCGGACCGATACTTGCGGCGGATCTCGTCGAACGCCTTCTGCCCCTGCAAGGTATAGAGCCGGCGGGTGAACACGTTGCGTTCGCCGCGCTTGTAGCGGTCCCACAGATCGGCGGCAGCCTCGTGGTCGATCATGCGTGCGATATCGACCGACAGGGAATCAAGTGACTCGATGCTGTGCCGTGGCGTGCGCTCCTCGGTCCCGCGGACCGGTTCGGGAGACGGCACTTCACGCGGATAGTCGCGCGGAGCCTCGTCCTCCTCGCGCGAGGCGCGCGTGAGCAGATCCGACAGCCAGCCACGATTGCCGGTCGGCGCGGGGCCGGGGGGCGGGGGTTCCGGTCGGCGCATCGTGGAGGCATAGCCGCCGCCACCGCCGGTCTCGCCGCGCGGCGGGCTCATGCGCTGGAACTCGCCTGGACGCGGCGCCGGATCGCCGCGGCCGCCGACGACGGCAAGCGCCGGCTCCTCGCGCGAGCGCCGCATCGGCTCGACCGCGTCGAGGCTGCGGCCATGGCGGGCCACGATGCGGTTGAGTTCGGCCAGTGCCTCGATCTGATCGACGATCACGCGGCGCATCTGCGCAGCGTTCTCCGACGTTTCCTGCGGAAGCTCGAAGATGCCCCGCCGCAGTTCCGAACGGGTGGTGTCCAGCTCGCGCTGCATCTCGCCGGCCATCTGCTTCAGGCCCTGCATGACCTCGGCGAAGCGTTCAGTCGCGTCGGAGAACATCGCATGGGAGTCGCCGGCCGCCTGCTGGTAGATCTGGTGCATGGCTTCGGTGGTGCGCCGGCGTTCATCCTCGGCATTCTCGCGCACGCGCTCGAACTGCTCGCTGATCGAGCGCGCGCCCTCCGCGCTGCTTTCGGATACGAGACGGGCGATCTCGCGCGCGCGGGTCGACGCGGCCTCCAGCGTCTCGTCGAGCAACCCGGAGAAACGCGTGAGCCGCTGATCGATGTCCTCGCTGCGGTGGTCCAGATTGGCGACCATCGACTCAAGCTGCTTCTGCCGCTCGCCGAGCGACTGCTCTGTACGGCGGTTGCTGGTGTCGATGAGTTCGATGGCCTGACCGAGATCGCGACCATGCGCGTCGAACTGTCCGGCCAGCTGGCCGAGGTCGTTGATCACCCGCGAGGTGACCTCGCGGAAATCGGCAATGTTGCTTTCCACCCGGCCGGTAACCTCGCCGGTCGACGCCGTCACGTCGTTCATCGCGGTCACGAACTCGGAGACGCGCAGCATCAGCGTGTTCTCCAGCGAGCTCATGTTCTCGTGCGCGCCGGAGAGCACTTCCTGCAACATGATGTTGGCTTCGCGCAGCCGTTCGAACAGCGTGGTCGTATCGGCACGCAACATGTCGTGGGTTTCCATCATCTCCCTGACGGTGGAGGTGGCGGTTTCCTTCGACCGTTCGATCGCCTTTTCCGTGGTCTGGTGCAGCTCGTTGATGGTGCGGCTGACGGTGCTGGACGCGTCCTCGCCCGCCGAACTGATCATGCGCGAGATTTCGCTGCCGTTCTCGAGCAGCGTTCGCGAGAACATCAGGCCCTTCTCCTCGATCGAGCGAATGGCCTGGTCGGCCGCACCGGAAATCTCCCCGGCGAACTGCTCGCCCTTCTCGGAGAGGGCCGCGAGGATGCTTCCGCTGTTGTCGGAAAGGGCGGTGCTGATCTCGTTGGCGCGGCGGCTGACCGTCTCGGCGATTTCGTCGGCCTTGCCAACGAAGTTACGGGCGACCTCGTCGCTGACGCCAAGCAGGGTGCGCTCGGCCTCGCTGGCGCTCAGGCGGATCGCCTCGCTGGTCGAACTGGCAAGCCGGCCGAGCGACTGCTCCGCGTCCGCCGAATTCGCACGGATCGTGTCACTGAGCTGCTCCATACGGGCATTCAGTGCGTCGGCGGCCGCCTTTGTGCGGGTCTCGATCTGCGTGGTGACAGTCTCGGCGCGGGTGACCAGCAGCTCCTCGAAGCGGCCGATACGGCTGTCCAGATTCTCGGCGACCTCGAGTGCGCGCGCGCCCAGCGTCTGGTCGAGCTCGCCGGCCCTGGCGGCGATGGCGTCGGCGACAGCGGTGCCGCGCTCGGTGATTGTGCCGGTCACCTCGCCGATGCGCCTGTCGAGGGCGGCCGACAGCTCGCCGGTGCGATCTCCGACGCGCTGGTCGAAGGTATCGACATAGGTCCGCATGGCCTCGGAGACGTCGTTGGTACGCTGCCCGAGGCGGTCCACGAGTTCGCCGCCGTACAGCTTCACGGTCTGGTCGAATTCGGCGATGTGGCGGGTGATCAGACTCCCAAGCGTGGTCGCATCGCGAGAGATCTTTTCGGTGAGTTCGGTTCCGCCATGCTGGAACATGTCTTCGAACGCCTGCAGGCGCGCATTGAGCATGTCGCGGACCGCATCGCCACGCGCGTTGATCGACTGGACCAGCGCCTCGGACGTCTCGCGGAAATTGTCGGCTACCGCATTGCTGCGGTTCACCAGCGTGTCGTTGATGCGGGCACCGGTCTGATCGATCGAATTGACGACCTCGCTGCTGCGCTGGCCGAGATTCAGAACCAGATCCTCGCCGGCTGTGCGCAGGTTGGCGGTCAACTCGTCGCCGCGCGTGCCGATATTGTCGATAATGCGGGTGCCGGCATCGTTCAGGGAATCGGTGAAATGCTGCGACCGCGTCGCCATGGTGTCGATGGTCTGTGCAGCCTGCTGGGCAAAGCCCTGTGCGACCTGGTCGAGGCGCGAGTTCATCATCTGCTGCAGGCGGGCGGCGAGTTCGGCAAACTCGTCGTGGATGTGCTCGGTCTTGAAATTGAGGCTGTCGGTGAGCCGTTCGCTTGCCGAGCTGATCGCGGTCGTGGTGCGGTCGCTGCTGGATTCCAGCCGTTCGAGCAGCGTAGACCCGCGGTCGCTCAGCGCATCGATCATGGAGTCGCCGGCGTGACCAAGCGCCAGGGTGATGTGTTCGCCCTTCTCGGTCAGCGAGCGGGTGACCCGGTGCGCCACTTCATTGACCTTCTCGGCGACCAGATCGCCCACCGAAGTAATGTCATGGGAGAGGTCGAGATGGACGCTCGAAATGGCGTTGCGGACGTGCTCGGCCTGGGCGACCAGCGTCTCCCGCTGGTTGGACAGTTCCGAAAGCAGGTCGCGGATGCGCACCTCGTTGTCGTTGTAGGCGCGCTCCAGCGCGGACACTTCGTTGTGCACCAGCGCTTCCAGTTCGGCGGCGCGGGCGAGGGCACGCTCGACGCCGTCGCCCATGGCGGCAACCTCGCGGCGCACGGCCTGTCCGACCGTGACCACCGCCTCGCGGCCGGCCGTCTCCGGCTGTGCCAGACGCATCGCCACCTCGGCCATGGATTCCGCGACCAGGCGGAGATCCTGTGCACGGCGGACCATATGGGCGAGCACGAAGAAGAAGATCACCGGCACGATGACCGCCACGCCGGAGGCGACCACAACGGCGATGCCGGTTCGCGGCGTCACCAGCAACGCCTGCAATTCGTTGAGATAGAGATAGGCGATGGCGGCGGCGCCGGCGATCCAGGCGACGGAGGCGAGGCCGGCGATGAGCGTCGGCGTGCGCGAGGGCCGGCGGCGCAGCGTTTGAAGGATCTGGCCAATGGCGGCCCGGTCGTCATTGGCCGCGCGCGGCGGCTCGTCGACGGCCCAGGCCGGCGGCTGCTGCGGGGCTTCTTCGAACAGGTCGTCTTCCAGTTGTGGCGGGGCTGACGAAGCGGCGCCGGCCTCGCTGCCGGAGACCTGCGACGGCCGGCGGTCAAACTCGCCGCCCTTGAGCGCCTCTTCAATGGCGGTCAGTGCCTCTTCCGTCGCATCCTTGGATTTTTGCGGAATATTCGCCATTTCGGTCGTCGCCTCGTCTTTACGCCGAACTGTCGCAACGACCCGAGCCGGATGGAGAAACGGGCCGCGCTACGAGCGCGGAATCAGGAACCTGCACGGCCACTAACGCCGCCGTCATACGCAATAACGCCGCTGGCAATATCCTAACGCCCTGCCAAACCGAAGGAAACCAGCCCGTTAAGGACTTTTTTAACATCGTTAACTTTTCAGTAGCCATCAATCGTCCGGGCCCCGGCCGATGCGATTTTGGCGCCGGAATTGGGGCCTTGATGCGGCCTTGGCCGGGAGTCGGCCCGCCCGGGCCGGACGGCCCGCTATTAACCACCGGCAGCGTTCCGAACCCTGAAATCGTGCGATCTCCGCCGACCGTTTACCCGGCTTTGGTCCTGTCCGCGCCAAACTTGGCTTCTACATCACGGCCACGAGGTCCGTGGGGCGCGCGTGGTTTTGGGAGTGGTTTTATGGTGCAACCTGCGATGAAGGTCTTCGACGAGGGGGGTGCGGCGGCGGAGGCGATCGACCGCAGTCATCTCGCGCATATGACTCTTGGCGACCACAGCCTCGAGAGAGAAGTTCTTCAGCTGTTTGACCGGCAGGCCGGTCTGCTGCTCGACCGGATGCGCGACGGTGACGGAAGGGCGCTTGCCGCCCTGGCGCACACGCTCAAAGGGTCGGCGCGCGGCATCGGTGCCTGGGGAGTCGCGCGTGCCGCCGATGCCTCCGAGCGGGCCGCCGCCGGGTCGCCGGTCGAGCGCGATCTTGCCATGGAGAATCTGTCGGCGGCGGTGGCCGAGGCGCGCATGGCAATAGCGGAAATGCTCAGGGCGGAGTGAGGGGATTGCCCCCTCGTCGGAGCAATTGCGCCCCGTCATTGAAGGGATAGCGCCCCCGGCGGAATGACGTTATAGGGAGCGCGCCCGCGCCAATCCCGGCTGCGGGTTTCCCGCCACCGCCAGCCATGCCGAAGATTACCTACATCGATTCCGACGGGACCGAACGCACGGCCGAGGGCGAGGTCGGCTCCACCGTGATGGAGACGGCGATCCGCAACAATATTCCCGGGATCGAGGCGGAGTGCGGCGGCGCCTGCGCCTGCGCGACGTGCCATGTCTATGTCGACGAGGCCTGGCGCGCGAAGACGGGTGAACCGTCGCCGATGGAGGAGGACATGCTCGATTTCGGCTACGACGTGCGGCCGAATTCGCGCCTGTCCTGCCAGATCAAGGTCAGTGACGAGCTGGACGGGCTCGTGGTGCGCGTGCCGGAGAAGCAGGCGTAAGCCAACAATCTCCGTCCATTCCCGCGCAAGCGGGAATCCGGAGCCGGAGTTACAGACACCCCATTCTGAATCCCGGTCCCCGCTTTCGCGGGGACGAGCGGAAGGATAGCGTGCCGCATGAGCGCGACATCCATCCAGGCCACCTGCTGCGTGGTCGGCGGCGGCCCCGCCGGCATGATGCTCGGCTTCCTGCTGGCGCGCGCGGGCGTCAGGGTGACGGTGCTGGAGAAGCACGCCGACTTCCTGCGCGACTTCCGTGGCGACACCATCCATCCCTCGACGCTCGAACTGATGTATGAGCTCGGCCTGCTCGAGGAATTTCTCAGGCTGCCGCACCAGAAGGTGCCGCGGCTGAGCGCGCAAATCGGCGACACCCGTGTCGAGATGGCCGATTTCACCCACCTGCCGACGCACTGCAAATACGTCGCGCTGATGCCGCAGTGGGATTTCCTGAATTTTCTTGCCGGCCATGGCGGGCGGTATCGTGATTTCGATCTGCGCATGAGTACCGAGGCGACCGGACTGATCGAGGAGGAAGGATGCATCGTCGGGGTGCGCGCGACGTCGCCCGGGGGCGAGATCGCGATCCGGGCCGGTCTTACCGTCGGCTGCGACGGCCGCCATTCGACATTGCGCGCCGCCGCCGGCCTTGCCAGCGACGAATATGGCGCGCCGATTGACGTGCTCTGGTTCCGGCTGTCGAGAAAGCCGGGCGACACGGCGGAAACCTTCGGTCATGCGGAAGCCGGCGCGCTCATGGTGATGCTCGACCGCGGCGACTACTGGCAGTGCGCCTACGTCATCCCGAAGGGCGGAATCGAGCAGGTGAAAGCGGAAGGGCTCGATGCCTTCAGGCGCCGCGTGACGGAGCTTTCGCCGTTCGTCGCCGACCGCGCAGGCGAGCTGAAAGGCTGGGACGACATCAAGCTGCTCAGTGTGGCGGTCGACCGCCTGCGCAAATGGCACCGGCCCGGGCTCTTGTGTATCGGCGACGCCGCCCACGCCATGTCGCCCATCGGCGGGGTCGGCATCAATCTCGCCGTGCAGGACGCGGTCGCCGCCGCCAACATCCTGGCCGCACCGCTGCGCGAGAACTGCGTCAGGGAATCGCACCTGCACGACGTGGAGCAGCGCCGCCTGCTACCGGTGCGTTTCACGCAATGGCTTCAGCTGACCATCCAGAAGCGGGTGATTGCCAACGTGTTGCGCAGCACGCAACGCATCAGGGCACCGCTGGTGTTCCGGTTGATGCGCTGGCTGCCGTTCCTGCGCCGCACCCCGGCGCGCCTGATCGGCATCGGCATTCGCCCCGAGCATGTGCGGACGCCCGACGTCGGAACCGTTTCCTGAACTACAGGGCGGGCGTCAGCTGCCGCGATACTTCCACCGTTCGAGCCGCGCGATCGCCTCCGGCGTCAGGGGCCGCGGCTTGCGGGCCGCCGTGTCGAGCATGACCAGGGTGGCCCGTCCGGCCGCCGCGCATTCGTCACCGGAAAACACCCCCTGCGCGACGGTGAACGAGCTGCGGCCGAATTCGGCGAGCGCGGTGCCGATGACGACGTTGCCCGGCCACCGCACTTCGCGCAGGAAGTCGATTTCCTGGCGTACGAGCACGTAGGTGGCATTGGCGACGCCGATGCCGAGATCGCCGTCGCGGAACATGGTGACCCGCCCGGTCTCGAACCAGGTCGCGAACACCGCGTTGTTGACGTGGGCCTGCGCATCGAGGTCGCCGAAACGGACGATGTCGGTCGCGCGATGCGGGAAATCTGCGAGTTGTGGTGGCGCTTTCCGCGCCCGGGCGGTCGGATTCGACATGGTCGGCCTTACGGCTTCATACCCGCCGGTGCCACCTGCGAGGCGGTCAACCCCATCTCGTCGAGCGCCTTGCGCACGAGTCCCGACGCCTTGGCTTCCTCGATGAACTCGCTGACACAGGCCAGCGCCGCCGGCTTGCCCCTGGGCACGCAGACCGCGGTCGAGGAATTGAGGAACGCATCGTCGAGGATGCGCGACCCCGGAATCTTGCCGACCAGGCCGGCAAGCGACTCGCGCGACAGCGCGATCGCCTCGATGCGGCCCTCGCGCATTGCGGCGACGGCGGCGTCGACGCCGGCGAAATCGATGTGTGTCGCGTTCGGTGTCGCTTTTTTGGCGGCGCGGAAGGTGGCCGTGTTGGCGACGCCGCCGATGCCGACGCCGCCGGCGTTGGCGTCGGCCACCGACCGGATCCTGGACGACGGCGTGACCAGGAAGGTGCTCTGCAGCAGGTGATAGGCGTTGCCGAAGTCGACGTGCTTCTTGCGCTCGTCGTCGACCGGCAGGAAGGCGACGTCCCATTTGTTGTCGGCGGCCGAATTCTGGATCTCGCCGGAGGCCTGGTGCGGCACCAGCTGGGCCTCGACGCCGAGTTTCTTCGCCAGGGCCTGCCCGAGCGTGACCGCCACGCCGCGGAAGGTATCGCCGTCCCTGATGGCAAACTGGGCCGACGGCGAGGGCGACACCGCGATGGCGATGCGCAGCTTACCGGTGGGCGCAAGTTGTTGCAGAACGGCGGCATCGGCCATCGGTCGTCACTCCGGAAAAAAGAGAGCCGGCGGCCGGGCCGCCGAGGAGGGGACCGCATAGCACGCCGGCCCGCCGGTTTCACCCCGGTCCGCGGTGGCCGGACGGGCCGCCGGTGTGCGAATATGGCGGCCATGTTCGTCACATTCTTCAACGAGCTGAAATCGGCCGGCGTGCCGGTGACCCTGCGCGAATACCTGACCCTGATGCAGGCGATGGAGGAAGATCTCGCCGGCCGCCGCGTGGAGGACTTCTATTATCTGTCGCGCGCGGCGCTGGTGAAGGACGAGCGCAACCTCGACAAGTTCGACCGCGTCTTCGGCCACGTGTTCAGGGGGCTCGATCTGGTCAGCGACGCGATCGAGGCGGAAATCCCCGCCGAATGGCTGAAGAAGCTGGCCGAGAAGTACCTTACTGAAGAAGAAAAGAAGCAGATCGAGGCCATGGGCGGCCTCGACAAGCTGATGGAGACGCTGCGCAAGCGGCTGGCCGAGCAGAAGGGCCGCCACCAGGGCGGCTCGAAGTGGATCGGCACCGCCGGAACATCGCCCTACGGTGCCTACGGCTACAATCCGGAAGGCGTGCGCATCGGCCAGGAGTCAAACCGCAATTTCCGCGCGGTGAAAGTGTGGGACAGGCGCGAGTTCAGGGACCTCGACGACGAGGTCGAGCTCGGCACCCGCAACATCAAGATCGCGCTGCGGAGGTTGCGCAAGTTCGCCCGCACCGGCGCGCCGGAGGAACTCGATCTCGACGGCACCATCAAGGAGACGGCGCACAAGGGCTATCTCGACATCAAGCTGCGCCCGGAGCGGCACAACGCGGTGAGGGTGCTCGCCTTCTTCGACGTCGGCGGCTCGATGGACTGGCACATCAAGCTCACCGAGGAGCTGTTCTCCGCCGCCCGGCTCGAATTCAAGCATCTCGAGTATTTCTACTTCCATAATTGTCTGTACGAGAAGGTTTGGAAGGAAAACCGCCGCCGTTGGGACCACACCACGCCGACCTGGGACGTGCTGCACACCTATCCGCACGACTACAAGGTGATCTTCATCGGCGACGCCTCCATGAGCCCCTATGAGATCGTCGTGCCGGGCGGCTCGGTCGAGCACATAAACGAAGAGGCGGGCCAGGTGTGGCTCGACCGCGTGGCCCGCACCTATCCGGCCTGCGTGTGGCTCAACCCGCTTCCCGAGGAGCACTGGGGCTACACCCAGTCGATCAAAATGGTGCGCCAGCTCATGGCCGGGCGCATGTATCCGCTGACCCTGGAGGGCTTGGACAAGGCGATGCGCGAACTGGTGAGGTGAGGACGTCGGCGGTGAGTTGAGGGAGGCCCTTCAATGTTGCGGGACAGCCGTGACATCATCGCGCGGCTGCGGCGGGACGGCTTCGAATTGGTGGCGGTGAAGGGATCGCACCATAAATTCGTACACCCCATATCAAGATTGGTCGTAACGGTTCCTCATCCGCGTAAGGATATTCCCTGGGGTACAATTCGGTCTATCTACCGACAAGCGCACTGGCCGAAAGACTGATTGGAGATACGATGCCGTACTACATTGCGCTGATCCATAAAGATCGTGACAGCTGTTACGGCGTCTCTTTTCCTGACATCCCCGGGGTCATCACGGCTGGGGACACGATCGACGAGGCGATGCAAAACGCGGTTGAAGTCTTGGAGTTCGCGGCCGAGGATTGGTCTAGGCTAACCGGCGAAAGCTTTCCTATTCCACGAACCATCGACGAGTTGAGGTCCGATCCTGTTTTTTGCGAGCAGGCGGAAGATGCGGTAGTCGCCGCCGTGCCGTTCACCGCCAAGGTTGAAGCGGCCGCATAAAGCGAGCATCTGTAGGACGCCAGCTGATGGCCGGACGCATGTATCCGTTGACCCTGGAGGGGTTGGACAAGGCGATGCGGGAGCTGGTGCGGTAGAGCGAACCGAGCGACTAATTCGATAAATGGCGCTCGATATGGTTGTATGGTGCGGGCGATTCGCTATTATGTACCATATGAACGGGTGCACCTGTGAGCCTGCTTCGAGAAATCCAGTCTTCTCTGTTGGAAGGCCGTGAAATTGGTCCAATTCTGCTCAAGCTTCGTTTTCTCGCTTCTCGACTTGGTAGCGTTGTGCTCGAAGAGTGGGTAAAGCACGAGTCAGAAGGATATCCTAACGATGTCGAGGTTCCAAGTTATCGGAAGATAGGCGTTTCCTATAAAGGTACCTTTTCCGGCCCATTTGGCTCTGGAATAAGTAATGCTCCGATCGCCGTATCTCATTGAAAAATTTGCTGGGAAACATTGGACGCAGTACGAGATAAGGCAAAGCGTGGCGGCTATTGATGACTTGGTTGCCGGAGATAAGGAAAACGGCGGAACGCTACAGATAGAGGCTTCTAATCTAATCTTATTGCTGCAGGGTAAGGTATATGAGGATTACGCCTGTAATAGCGTTGTTGGAATTGTTTCAAAGGCTGCGCTGACCGAATTGCAGAACGCTGTTCGCACTAGAGTGCTTGAATTAACAATTCAAATTGAAAAGACACTGCCTGCGGCGGCTGA
>CAZUDR010000066.1:0-11331 GCA_964618715.1 uncultured Undibacter sp.
GCCATGCTGAAGCCGGTCCTCATCATCCTCCACCAGGAGCATTCCTCGCCCGGCCGCGTCGGCCAGGTTCTGGGCCAGCTCGGCTATCCGCTCGATATTCGCCGTCCGCGCTTCGGCGATCCGCTGCCGCAGCGCATGGACGATCACGCCGGCGGCGTGATCTTCGGCGGGCCGCAGAGTGCCAACGACAGCGAGGATTTCGTCAAGGCGGAGATCGACTGGATCGGCGTGCCGCAGCGCGACAGGAAACCGTTCCTCGGCATCTGCCTCGGCGCGCAGATGATGGCGCGCCATCTCGGCGCCCGCGTGTTCCCGCATCCGCAGGGCCACGCCGAGGTCGGCTACTATCCGATCCGCCCGACCGATGCCGGCCGCGCGATCTGCGCGGAATGGCCCGATCACGTCTATCAGTGGCACCGCGAGGGCTTCGATCTGCCGGACGGCGGCGAACTGCTCGCCGAGGGCGACGCTTTCAGCGTGCAGGCCTTCCGTTCCGGCACCGGCTATGCGCTCCAGTTCCACCCCGAAGTCACCCACGCCATGATGTATCGCTGGCTGGTGCGCGGGGCCAAGCGCATGGAACTGCCGGGCACGCGGCCGCGCGCCGAGCACATCGCCGGCCGCGCCGTGCACGACTACGCCTCGCGCAAGTGGCTCACCGACTTCATCAACCACTGGATCGGTGGTAAGCCGGCCAGCAGGTCAGGTGCGGCGGCGTCGAGCGGATAGCGAGAGAAGCAGCAAACGCCATGAGACCGGGACGGATAACAGTCAGCGAAGTCGGCCCGCGTGACGGATTGCAGATCGAGAAGCGCCTGCTGCCCGCGGAGGAGAAGATTGCGCTGATCGACCGGCTTTCGGATACCGGCCTGACCCGCATCGAAGTCTCCGCCTTCGTCCATCCCAGGGTGGTGCCCCAGATGGCGGATGCCGAAGCGGTGTTCGCCGGCATCGCGCGCAAACCCGGTGTGCGTTACGCCGGTCTCGTCATGAATGCGCGCGGCGCCGAGCGGGCGCTGACCTGCGCTGTCGACGACATCAAGACCGGAATTGCGGCGAGCGATTCATTCAATGAGCTCAACGTGCGCATGACCACGGCACAGGGCATGAAGGCGATCGACGAGATCGCCGCGCTCGCAAGAGGCAGCCGGAGCCGCCTGGTCGGTGCCATCGCCACTGCGTTCGGTTGCCCCTATGAAGGCGCCGTGCCGATCGAACGCGTCATGACGCTATTCGAGCAACTTGTCGGGTACGGCTCGCCGGTGATCTATCTCGCCGACACTACCGGCATGGCGAATCCCGGCTCGATCATGCGTACCGTCGAAGCGTTGCGCGCGCGCTGGCCGGACCAGCCGATCGGTCTGCACCTGCACAACACGCGAGGCCTGGGGCTCGCCAACGCGCTCGCCGGGCTCGACCTCGGCATCGCGGATTTCGAGAGCTCGATCGGCGGGCTCGGCGGCTGCCCGTTTGCGCCGCGTGCTGTGGGGAACATCTGCACCGAGGATTTCGTCCACATGGTGCACGAGATGGGCATCGAAACCGGCGTCGACCTCGACCGGCTGCTCGGCGCCGCCGCGCTTGCGCAGGAAGAAGTCGGCCATGCGCTGCCCGGAATGGTGATAAAGGCCGGCAAGGCCGGCGACCTGCACGACAAGGCCGCGCCCAAGGTCAAGGTCGACTGACCTCCTACCCGCCTGTAGTATTGCGCAGTCAGGGAGAAAACGCGTGGGCCTGACCTCGGAAACCGGGGCATTCCTGTCCGCCATCCGGCAAACCAGTGTGCCGTCCGACGCCCTGCCGGTGGTGCGGGCGGGCTTCACGGATTGCGTCGCGGTCATGATCGCCGGCCGCGGCGAGGACGTGACGCGCATCATCGGCAATCACCTGGGCGCATCCTTCGACAACGGCGTGCTGGTTGCCGGCCTGAATGCGCCGGACGCCGCATTGCTTTATGGCACCGCGGCGCACGCGCTCGACTATGACGATACCGGCCTCAGCGGACATCCCAGTGCCGTGCTGGTGCCGGCGATCGTGGCCGAGGCGCAGGAGACCGGCGCCGACGGCGCCACCATGAGCACGGCGTACGCCGCCGGTTACGAGGTCTGGGCCGAGCTGATCGGTCGCGACAGGGACCAGCATCATCTCAAGGGCTGGCACCCCAGCGCGATTTTCGGCACCGTCGCGGCGGCGGCGGCTTCCGCGGTACTGCGCAATCTCGATGCCGCCAGGGCATCGCATGCGGTCGGCATCGCTGCCTCGCTCGCCGGCGGCGTGGTCGCCAATTTCGGGTCCATGACCAAGCCGTTCCATGTCGGTCGCGCGGCGCAGTCCGGCTTGCAGGCTGCGCGTCTTGCGGAGAGCGGCATGACCGCAGCGCCCGATGCGCTCGAACACAACCTCGGTTTCCTGCGGGCGATTTCGCCCAGGGGCAATGTCGACACGCAGACGCCGGCGACATTCGGCCGCCAATGGCGCATCCTTGAAACCGGCATCAACATCAAGCTCTACCCGGTGTGCTACGGCGTGCACCGGTCGCTCGACGCCATGCTCGGGCTGGTCAAGGGCGGGAACGTCGGGCCTGATGATATATCCGGCGTCGAGGTGGAAATGGGTGAGGCCCAGGCTGCCATTCTGCGCAATCATCGCCCGCAACTCGCACTCGACGCCAAGTTCAGCGCCGAGTTCGCGATGGCGGCGGCCGCAATCGCGCAGCGCTGCGGCCTCGGCGAGGTTGCGGATTCATTCGTGCAGCGGCCCGATGTGCAGGCCTTCATGCCCAAGGTGTCGGTCAAACCGACCTTCAAAAAAAGTTCGGAAGATGCCGCCATGTCGCCGTCCGACCGGGTGCGCATCACGCTGCGCGACAACCGTGAACTCTCGTCGCAGTGGGTCAGCTACCCGCGCGGTCATTTCAGGAATCCTGTCGACGCCGATGCTCTCTGGGGCAAGTTTTCCGACTGCGTCGACGGAGCGCCGATCGAGGCGCGTTCGCTGTTCGACCGGTTGCAGCGGATCGATACGCTGACCTCGGTATCGGAGATCGGCCGGTAAGTTGTCCGTCATGAGTGAAGCCAGCGCCCTGCCTCTTTCCGGCCTGTTCGTCGTCGAACTTGGCACCCGCATTGCCGTACCGTTCGGCGCCTTTGTGCTGGCCGATCTCGGCGCGGAGGTTCTGAAGGTCGAAAGACCCGGCAAGGGCGACGACGCGCGGCTGTGGGGCCCGCCGTTCCACGAGGGCGCATCGCCCATGTTCCGCGCCATCAACCGCAACAAGCAGTCGGCCGCCATCGACCTGAAGGACAAGGCGCAGTGCGATGCCCTGCGCCGGCTGATCCTCGATCGCGCCGACATTGTGTTGCAGAACATGCGACCGGGCGTGGTCGAAAGCTGCGGGCTTGATGCGAAGACCCTGCGCGAGGAGAAACCGTCGCTGATCTACTGCAACCTGTCCGCCTATGGTGCGACCGGGCCGCTGCGCGACAGGCCGGGCTACGATCCGCTGATGCAGGCCTGTGGCGGCATCATGAGCGTCACCGGCGACGTCGGGCGCGATCCGGTGCGCGTCGGCCCCTCGATCGTCGATCAGGGCGCCGGCATGTGGGCGGTGATCGGCATTCTCGCCGCGCTCAACCGCAGGAACCGGACCGGCGAAGGCTGCGAGATCGGCGGCTCGCTCTACGAGACTGCGGTGAGCTGGTGCGGGATGCACATCGCAACCTACAACACCACCGGCAGGCTGCCGCAGCCGATGGGAACCGAGAATTTCGGCATCGCGCCCTACAAGGCCTATCAGGCCGGGGACGGCTGGCTGGTGATCGCCGCCGGCAACGACGTGCTGTTTGCACGGCTTGCGTCAGCGCTCGGCAAACCGGAATGGTCCGACGATCCCGAGTTCGCCAGCAACGGCGAACGCGTGAAACATCGCGAGCGGCTCAATCGTCTGATCGGCGACATCGTCGCCACCGCGAACCGCGCCGACTGGCTGGCCAGGTTCGACGCCGCCGGTGTGCCGGCCGCCCCCTTGCAGACGCTTGATGAGGTGGTCGCGCATCCGCAGACGCAAGCCGTCGGCATGGTGCAGAAGGCGTCTGGCGATCATCCCGATCTGGTCGGTCTGCCGCTCCAGTTCGACGGCACGCGTCCGCCGTTGAGATCATTACCCCCCGAGCTCGGCGCCCAGACCGACCGCGTCCTCGGTGCGACCACGAAGAAAGTTGCTTCATGAAGCCACCCGGCAAGTTGCGCACGCTCAAGGTCGAGGAACCCGAAGCCGGGCTCTGGGTCGTCATGTTCAACCGGCCGGACGTACGCAACGCCCTCAACACGGCGACCTGCGAGGACCTGCGTGATCTGTTCGGTCCGCTTGCCTTCACGCCCGGTGACCTGCGCTGCATCGTGCTGACCGGCGCCGGCGACAAGGCGTTCAGCGCCGGTGGCGACCTCAAGGAACGCGACGGCATGACCGATGAGACCTGGCGGCTGCAGCACGCCATCATCGAGGAATCCGCCTATGCAGTCCTCAATTGTGCGGTGCCGACGATCGCGGCCGTCAACGGCATCGCCTTCGGCGGTGGCTGCGAGATCGCGCTGTGCTGCGATTTCATCTATGCCTCCTCGGCGGCGCGGTTCGCCCAGCCGGAAGTCACGCGCGGCATCATGCCTGGAGCCGGCGGCACGCAGAATTTGCCACGAGCAATTGGAGAAAGGCGTGCAAAGGAAATGATCCTGTCGGGCCGGCCTTTCACGGCGCAACAGGCCTGCGCCTGGGGCATGGTCAATGAAATCTGCGAACCTGCCGAGCTGATGCCGCGCGTGCTGGAGGTGGCACGCGCAATCGCCGCCAACGCGCCGATTGCCGTGCGTCAGGCCAAGAAGTCGATCCACCAGGGCCTGCAGACCGATCTCACGAGCGGATTGATGATCGAGGTGCAGGCCTACGAGCGCATGATCTCCACCGAGGACCGGCTGGAAGGCGTGCGCGCCTTCAATGAAAAGCGCAAGCCGCAGTTCAGTGGACGCTGATCGAACATGGACGATCTGACCCCGAAATTCCTTCCCGATGAACTGCCGTCGGTGCCGCTCGGCAACGACTATGCCGATATCCGCGAGGGCGTCCGCGCCGTCTGCAGGAAGTATCCCGGCAAGTACTGGCGCGACCTCGAGGCCAGCGACGAATACGCCGAGGACTTCGTCAACGAACTCGCTGCCGCGGGCTATCTCGGCGCGCTGATCCCGGAACAGTATGGCGGATCCGGCCTGCCGCTGCGCGCCGGCGCGGTGATCCTGGAGGAAATTCACGCCAGCGGCTGCAGCGCCGCCGCCTGCCATGCGCAGATGTACATGATGGGCACGCTGCTGCGGCATGGCAGCGAGGCACAGAAACAGAAGTATTTGCCCGGCATCGCCTCGGGCAAGATCCGCTTCCAGGCATTCGGCGTCACCGAACCGACCACCGGATCCGACACGACCCAGCTCAAGACCCGCGCCGTGCGCGACGGCGACCATTATGTCGTCAACGGTCAGAAGATCTGGACGTCACGCGCCCACAAGTCCGACCTGATGATGCTGCTGGTCCGCACCACACCGGTCGACGAGGTCAAGCGCCGCAGCGAAGGGCTTTCGGTGCTGCTTGTCGACATGAAGGACGCGGTCGGCAAGGGTCTCACCATGCGTCGCATCGACGCCATGGTGAACCACCAGACCAACGAGGTGTTTTTCGACAATCTGCGGGTGCCGGCCGAGAACATGATCGGCGAGCCGGGGCAGGGGTTCCGCTACATCCTCGACGGCATGAATGCCGAGCGCGTGCTGACCGCGGCCGAGTCACTGGGCGACTGCCGCTATTTCATCGAGCGCGCGGCGAAATATGCGTGCGAACGGGTGGTGTTCGGCAAGCCGATCGGGCAGAACCAGGGCGTCCAGTTCCCGATTGCGCGCGCATACACCGAATGGCGCGCCGCCGACCTGATGGTGCGGGCGGCGGCGGCCCTGTTCGACGCCGGCAAGCCGTGCGGCGAGGAGGCCAATACGGCCAAGCTGCTGGCGTCGGAGGCGGCCTGGAACGCGGCCGAAGCGGCGATGCAGACCTTCGGCGGCTTCGCCGCTGCAAAGGAATTCGACATCGAGCGAAAGTGGCGCGACTGCCGGCTGCAGCGTATTGCGCCGATCTCGACCAATCTGATTCTTGCCTATATCGGCCAGCATGTGCTCGGCATGCCAAGGTCCTACTAAATTTGGAGGGTTGTCATGGCCGGGCTTGTCCCGGCCATCCACGCCTTTCTTTGCCGCCAGACGTGGATGCCCGGCACAAGGCCGGGCATGACGACTGAGAGACCCGTGAATGTAACTGCAAGAGATTGGTGGCCAAGCCATGCTGACCCCCGACAGCTTCCGACTCGACGGCAAGGTCGCCCTGGTCACCGGCTCGGGCCGCAATATCGGGCGCGCAGTGGCTGAAGGGTTCGCCGCGGCCGGCGCCAGGGTGATCGTCAATGGTCACAGCGATCGCGCCGCTGTTGATGAAGTGGTCAAGGGAATCCGCGACCGCGGCGGCCAGGCGCACGCCATCATGGCCGACGTCTCGAAGCATGACGATGTCGAACGGCTGGTGAAAGAAACCGTCGACACGTTCGGTTCGCTCGATGTCCTGGTCTCGAATGTCGGTATCCGCCGCATGCAGGCGTTTCTCGAGATCAGCGTCGATGACTGGGAAACCGTCCTCCGTACCAACCTTTCCGCCGCGTTCTATCTCGCGCGCAATGCCATCCCGGAGATGCAGAAAAGCAAGTTTGGCCGCATTATCGTGGTGTCGGGCTTCGACGGCTTCTGGGGCCAGGTGACCCACCGCGCCCACAACATCACGGCCAAGGCGGGACTGCACGGGCTTGCCAAGGCGCTGGCGCGTGAGTTCGGTGCCGATGGCATCACCGCCAATACGGTGGCGCCCGGCGCCATCGACACCGTGCGCGACTGGTCACAATACGTCCACCAGGCGCGCGAGAAGATCCAGAGCGAGATTCCGCTTGGCCGGTTCGGGCATGTTGATGAACTGGCCGGTGCGTGCCTGTTTCTCGCGAGTGACGCCGGCGGCTTCGTCTCCGGCCAGGTCATTCACGTGAACGGCGGCCATTACATGTACTAGCCGTCTGTCCGGCTAGTGCATCGTCGAGGGCAGCCAGAGCGCGATCTGCGGAAACGCAACCAGCAGCGCTATCAGGATGATCTGGGCGAGCACAAAGGGCAGCACGCCGCGGAAGATCGATTCAAGCGGAACATCGCGGGCAATACCCTTGATGACGAACACGTTCATGCCGATCGGCGGCGTGATCAGGCCGAGCTCGACCACCATCACCACGAGAATGCCGAACCAGACCGGATCAAAGCCGAGCGCGGAAACGATCGGAAACACGATCGGGATGGTCAGCAGCACCATGGCCAGGGAATCGAGCAGGCAGCCGAGCACAAAATACATCAGCAGGATGACGATCAGGATCGCGATGTGGCCGAGCGGCAGACCGGTGATCCAGGTGCTGACCAGATCGGGCAACGACGCCAGAATCAGGAAATTGTTGAACAGGATGGCGCCGATCAGGATGGTGAAAATCATGGCGGTGGTCTTCACCGTCTCCATCAGGGAATTGTACAGCAGCGTCCAGCTGAACCTGCCATTGAGGATGCCAAGCACCAGCGCGCCGACGGCACCGATGCTGGCCGCCTCCGTCGGCGAGAACACGCCGAGATAGAGTCCGCCGATCACCAGCAGAAACAGCACAACGGTGCCCCAGACGTCGCGCAACGCCAGAAGGCGCTGCCGCAACGTGGAGCGCTCGGCCGGCGGGCCGAGGCCCGGGTTGATCCGGGTCATGACCGAAATTGCGATCATGAAACCGAACACGGTCAGCACGCCCGGCACCATGCCGGCGAGGAACAGCTCGGTAATGCTGGTCTCGGTCAGAAGGCCGTAAATCACCATCAGCACGCTGGGCGGGATCAGGATGCCGATGGTGCCGCCGGCCGCGACCGCGCCGGTCGCCAGCCGGTCGTCGTAGTTGTAGCGCCGCATTTCCGGCAGCGCGATCTGGCTCATGGTTGCTGCCGTCGCCAGGCTCGAACCGCAGATTGCCGCGAAGGCCCCGCAGCCGCCGATGGTGGCCAGCGCCAGGCCGCCGCGGCGATGGCCGAGCCATGCATTGCACGCGCGGTAGAGTGACTCGCTCAGGCCGGCGCCGCCTGCGATGTAGCCCATCAGCACGAACATCGGCACGACAGAAAGATCGTAGGTCAACGCCGTCTCATAGGCGGTCTGGCCCAGCAGGGCGAGCGCGGCATCGACATCGATCAGCATCAGCGTGCCGACGAATGCCGCAACGCCCATGGCGAAGCCGATCGGCATGCCCGCCGCCAGCAGCACGAACAGCAGCAGGAAGATTAGGATCGAAAGCGTCGCAGGGTCCATGTCGCGGCCGCCGGTTATTCCTGATACGGCCGTTTGACGGGCGACGGTGGCGGGGGTGCAGGCGCCTGCGGGTTCTTCAGCCGCTGGCCCGACTCGATCAGTTGCACCAGGGTTCCCGTGAGAAAGAAAATGCTGCCGAACGCCATGAGGCAGGCAAACGGCCAAAGCGGAATGAACATGATCGGTGTCATGTCGGCCTTTTCGAACAAGACACCGGCGCGCAACCACAGCCGCCACACCAGGAAGATCAGGAATACGAACGCGATCACGTTCGTAATGAGCGACATCAGCGTCCGCAGCCGCTCCGACATGCGCAGGGTGATGAAATCGACGCTGATGTGATCGTTGTCCCGCGTGACCAGGCCGACACCGAAATAAATGATCGCCCCCATGGCGATCTCGGTGATCTCGACGGTGAAAGGAAATGGTCTGTTGAAGAAATAGCGCGCAATCACATCACAGAATGTGATCACCGCAAGCGACGCAAGCACGAAAGCGGCAATACGGGCGAGCCACCGCGTGACTCGCCCGTTCCACCGGCCGATCAGGCCAGCGTCAGCGCTCATATCGGGATCAGCTCGAGCCGGATTTGATCTTTGCCCTCAGATCCTCGAGCAGCTTTTCGCCGTCGTAGCCCTTTTCCTTTGCCTTCTTGAGCCACTCGTCCTCGACGAATTTCAGCTTCTCTTTCCAGACCTTCAGCTGATCGGGCGCCAGCGTCGAAATGTCGTGGCCGGCCTTCTCGGCATCGGCCTTGGCCGCGGCGTCGGCCTCGTCCCACTTCTTGCCGAAATACGCCGAGCCGGCCTCGCCACTGGCCTTCATGAGCGCGGCCTTGTTGGCGTCGGTCAGCTTGTTGAAGGACTCCGGATTCATGACGATGACGAAGGTCGCCGCGTACATGCCGCCGGGAACCTCGAGATGATGTTTCACCAGATCCATCAGACGGAAGCTGTTCATGGCCTCCCACGGGAACAGGACGCCTTCGACCGTTCCGCGCTGCAGCGCCTCGTGCGCCTTGGTGGCGGGCATCGCCACCGCCGACATGCCGAGCGCTTGGGAGATCGGCACGCCCGCACCGCCGGCGCGCACCTTGATCCCCTTGATCTGTTCAAGCGTCTTGGCCGGCTTTGTGGTGTGAACATTGCCGGGGCCGTGCACGAACACGGTCAGCAGTTTGGTGTCGGTGAACTCCTTCTTGCCCAGACCGTGCTCGTCGTACCACTTCCAGGTCGCGCCGGAGCAGGCTTCGGCGTTCGGGCAAATGAACGGCAACGCATTGGCCTCGAGCATGGTGAACCGGCCGGGCGTGTAGGCGGTAACGTGCCACGCCATGTCACGCACACCGTTCTTCACGAGATCGTATTGACCACTCGGCTTGGCAAGCGGAGCCTTATCGACTTCGAGGATCAGATCTCCGCCCGATGCCTCCTCGATCATCTTGGCCCAGCCCTCGAGGGTCTTGACCATGTGATGGCTGGGACCGGCCCAGTACGCCATGCGCAGGGTTTGTTTTTCTGCCAGAGCCGACGTTGCACCGAGCGCCAATGCGACACCTGCGGCTAACGCTGACAAAACTGCCTTTCTCAGCATGTTCATTCCTCCCTGATATTTCTGCACGCGCAGGTCATTTTTTATTGCCTGCTTGGCTGGCAACCTTACTCGCAATTCGAGGGATGTCCAACGTGTTGACCCCGTTGGGCCAGAAACCCGAGCGCGGGAAGAAATGACCGGCTCTTACCGATTGAACGGGGTAGCGAACTGCGAGCGGTGTCCGGCCCGTGATTGCGGCTGACCATTTTCCCGGGTTGACCGGCCAGTTTGAGTGCGGGGCCGTCGACAAAACGGATCGGAAATGTCCGGGCCCGCGCCGCCGGCATGGCCAGCGCGCGACAGGTGCGGCGGCGGTCCGGGGTCCGTGCAGCCGGGAATCAACGAACGGCTGCGTCCCCGCGGTTGACCTGCGGGCTCTTTCGACTTTGCAAGCGGTGACAACAAAAATAAGGTGGCGGTCGTTGCGTCGAATCCCGATCGGCATCCATGAATAATCTGAAGCCGGCGCGGCAAGTCATGAGTAGCCTCCGCCGTCGTTGAGGGAGAGCGCCTTGTCGACGAACGAAGCGGACGAGCGGCTGAACCGCGCGCTGACGGCCTATTTGCGGCAGGAAATTCAGGCGCCGGCGATCGCCATCACCGATTTTCTAGGCATCATCATCGAAGATGCCCGTGGTCTCCGGCTCGACCATGTGCTCGACGATCTCGGCCGCATGCACGGCGCCAGCGAGAGACTCAATTCGTTCGTCAACTCGGTTATCGACGGTGCGCCCTCAGAACGCCCGCAGCACCAGGGCACCGAGGCGTTCTACCGCGGACTGCGGCACGATCTGCGCACGCCGCTCAACGCCATCATCGGATACACCGAGCTGCTGCTCGAGGACATGGAGGATGGCGACCACCCGCTGCGCGCGGATCTGGCAAAGCTGAAAGAATCGGCGGATTCCCTTGTCCGCCAGATTGAAGCCATTGCCTCGCTGACCGGGCACGAAGTCAAAGTGCCCGATTCCGACGGAACGCGGGCTCAACAACTCGGCATCATCGCCGAGGCGCTGCGAGCGGTGCAGCCGTTGCAGCACCGCGACCTGCAGGAATGGGTCCGGTCGAGCACCATCCTCGTGGTCGACGACAACCCGTCGAACCGCGACGTGCTGGCACGCCGTCTTGCCCGCGTCGGGCACCAGGTGACGACCGCCGACGACGGGGCGACGGCGCTCAAGCTTGCGCAGTCCAATGACTACGACCTCATCCTGCTGGATCTCATCATGCCCGGGCTCAGCGGCTATGAGGTGCTGTGCCGGCTGAAGGCTGCGGCGCAA
>CAZUDR010000067.1:0-11282 GCA_964618715.1 uncultured Undibacter sp.
CTTCGAGAGGGGAAAGAAGGACAAGGGAATACGGGCGGACCCGGCGCCCGGCAAACAATACGGGCGGCGGAGCGTTGGCTTTGCGGGCTGTTTGACAAGAGAATAGGAGAGGATGGGAGCATGCGGCGTATTCCGCCTTAGCCCGCCCCCGCTTGCGGGGGTGGGTGGCCGCGAGCGACGCGAGCGGTCGGGTGGGGGTGTTTGCGATCTTCTGACGATGACCCCACCCCCGGCGCTTCGCGCCGGACCCTCCCCTTTCAGGGGAGGGATAGACCCTACTCCTTGGCCAGATCACCGAGCAGACTGGCCGCCACCGACAGCTTCGAGAGTGTCAGGCCTGAGCCGGCGATGTCGTGAATGGCGGTGCGGATGCGCTCGACCTCGGCCTTGCGCGGCTTCACCCATTCCTCGACCGCACCGGCACCGGCCATGCCGTTGCCGACCATGGCCGCCGTGATCCGCCGCTCGGCGTCACCGATCGAATCGAGGGCGCGGTCGAGTGCCAGTCGGTCGAAATAGTCGGCCACCACGATGCCGGATGCGGCATGGGTCACACGATCAATCTGGAAGTACGCCTCGGTGGCAAAGTAGGTCGCCGCCACCTCCGCCACCGGCTTGCCCGAACGGTCGGACACCAGGACAATGTCGGTGGCAGCCCGCAACGGCGTCAGATCGGCAATCCGGCGCGCCATCTCGGCGGGCACGCCGGCCTCGACGAAACCGGCCGCGCGCCCGTCCCGCTGCGCCGCTGCCGATTTCGACAACACCGTCTCGAGTGCATCGGACACCTGGCCAATGCCATCGCGGTAGTGGGCGACGACGGTTTCCAGGCCCTGTTCCAGATCGACGTTGCGCAGGAACCAGACCAGACGGTCGAGCAGCAGATCCTGCACGGCCGCGTAAAGCGACAGCTGCGTCTCGCCGGAGACCTTGTTGTCGAGGGCGTCGATGGCGGTGTTCAGATCGATCAGGTCGTAGCTGTTGCGGGTCGCGGCAAAGGCCGCGGCAATTTCCGCCGGCCCGGCGCCGGTCTGGTCACCGATACGTACGATCAGCGTGGACCCGCCGCGGTTGATCATCGAATTGGACAATTGAGTCGCGATGATCTCGCGCCGCAGCCGGTGCGACTGAAGTGCCTCGGGATACCGCTCGGACATTTCCTTCGGGAAGTAACGTCCGAGTTCGCGACCGAGATAGGGATCGTCCGGCACAGCGCAGTCGAGCAGGTCGGCGTAAAGCGCGAGTTTCGCATAGGCGAGCAGCACGGCGAGTTCCGGGCGGGTCAGCGGTTCGCCGCGCTTGCGCCGCTCGTTCAGCGTGAGGTCGTCGGGCAGGTTCTCGACCGCGCGGTCGAGCGCACCTTGCGTTTCCAGGGTCTGCATCAGACGCTCCTGGAACCCCATGTCCTCGAGTCCGCGCCGTTGCGCGAGCGACAGCGCCAGCGTTTGCTGATAGTTGTTGCGCAGCACCAGTCGCGCGACCTCGTCGGTCATTTCCACGAGCAGGGCGTTGCGCGCTTCCATCGTCAGCGCGCCGGTGCGCACGGGACCACTCAGCGCGATCTTGATATTGACCTCGACGTCCGACGTGTTGACGCCGGCGGAATTGTCGATGGCGTCGGTATTCAGCCGCACCCCGTTGAACGCCGCCTCCACCCGGCCACACTGGGTCATGCCGAGATTGGCACCCTCTCCCACCACCTTGCAGCGCAGATCCGCGCCGGTGACACGGATGGCATCGTTGGCGCGGTCACCCACCGCCTCGTCGTTTTCGTGCGAGGCGCGCACATAGGTGCCGATCCCGCCGAAAAACAGAAGATCGACCGGCGCACCGAGAATGGCCTTCATCAGCTCGGCCGGTGTTACGCTTTCACCGATACCGAAAAGAGCCTGCGCCTCCGGCGACAGCCGGATCGCCTTTGACGTCCGCGAATAGATGCCACCGCCCCTGGACAGCAGCGATTTGTTGTAATCCTGCCAGCTCGAACGCGGCATTTCGAAGAGCCGTTTGCGTTCGGCGAAACTCTTCTCCGGATCGGGATCGGGATCAATGAAGATGTCGCGATGATCGAATGCCGCGACCAGCTTGATAGTGGTCTCGCGCAGCATGCCATTGCCGAACACGTCGCCGGACATGTCGCCGACCCCGGTCACGGTGAACGGCATTTGGTGAATGTTGACGTTCATCTCCCGGAAGTGGCGCTTGACAGACTCCCAGGCGCCGCGCGCGGTGATGCCCATGGCCTTGTGGTCGTAGCCGGCGGAGCCGCCGGACGCGAAGGCATCGCCGAGCCAGAAGTCGTGACCGACGGAAATCTCGTTGGCCGTGTCGGAAAAGGTTGCGGTCCCCTTGTCGGCGGCGACCACGAGGTAAGGGTCGTCGCCGTCGTGGCGCACCACGTCCCGCGGCGGAATGATGGCGCCCTCCGGGCCGAGATTGTCGGTGATGTCGAGCAGCGTCGAAATGAACAGCTTGTAGGTGGCGATGCCTTCCGCCTGCACGACGTCGCGCGGCGCACCCTTCGGCATCAGTTTGGGCACGAAGCCGCCCTTGGCGCCGACCGGAACGATGACCGCGTTCTTGACCTGTTGCGCCTTGACCAGACCGAGGATCTCGGTGCGGAAATCCTGCGGCCGGTCGGACCAGCGGATGCCGCCGCGCGCCACCTTGCCGAACCGAAGGTGGACGCCTTCCACCCGCGGCGAATAGACGAAAATCTCGTAGAGCGGGCGCGGGAGCGGCGCGCCGGTAAGCTTGCCGCTTTCGAACTTGATGGCAATCAGCGATTTCGGCTGGCCGTCCTCGCCGGTCTGGAAATAGTTGGTGCGCAGGGCAGACCGCACGGCGTTGACGAAGTGGCGCAGGATGCGGTCCTCGTCCAGGCTCTCGACCTTCTCGAGGGCCTCGTCGATACGGGCGATACAGCCGAGCTGCTTTTCCTTGCGATGATCGGCCGCCTCGGCTCGCGGATCGAATCGGGCGTGGAACAGATCGACAATGTCAGCCGCGACGGTCGGGTGCTTGACCAGCGTCGTCCACATGTAATCCTGCGAAAACGGCACCCGGATCTGGCGCAGGAAGCGTGACAGCGCGCGGATCAGCGCCACGTCCCGCCACATCATGTCACCGACAAGCGTGAGCGCGTTGTAGCCGTCGTTCTCGGCCTGGCCGCGCATCACCATGAGGAACGCGGTTTCCAGCAGACCCTGCATCGCCTTGAGATCGATCGGTTCGCCGTCTCTCCGCTCCAGCAGCATGTCGTGGAACCAGACGCCGTCGTGCCCGTCCGGAAGCACGTGGAAGGTATGCTCGTCCACCACCCTGAAGCCCATGTTCTCCAGCACCGGCACCCGGTCCGACAGCGGCAGCGGATGGGTATGGCACCACACCTTGAGCCCGGCGGTTCGCTGGTCCTCCTCGACGCGGTGATGGAAATCGACGCCGAGCGGGCGATCCTTCGACAGGCCTTCGATCACACGAATGTCCGAGGCGGCGATCGCCGGCGAATAGGCTTCGTGGAAGCCCCTGGAAAAAGCGTTCCGGTACCGGTGAAACCGGGCGCGCGCCTGTTCGGGCGGATGACTGATATCGAGCGCTTCCGCCAGCCCGTCGATCCACGTGCGGATCATCGCCTCGATCTCGCGCTCGAGCGTGGCGCGCGCCACATGCGGCGTCCGCCCGCCGGAGCGGCCGATGATGAAATGCACGCGGACGAGCGGCCCTTCCGTGAAATGCGGATAAAATGCCGACACCCGGCCGATGTAGGCGCGCGCGAGATAGTCGCCGATCTTGACCCGTGTCGCGCTGTCGTAACGATCCCGCGGCACGAACACCAGCACCGAGACGAAACGGTCGAAGCGGTCGTGACGGGTCAGCACGCGCGTACGGGGGCGCTCGTCGAGCTGCAGGATTGCGAGCGCGAACCGGTGCAGCGTGGCTTCATCAATCTGGAACAGCTCGTCGCGCGGATACTGCTCGAGCACGTTGGCCAGCGCCTTGGCCGAGTGGCTGCCGGGTGCAAAACCGCTGCGTTGTTCGACGGCGGCAACCTTGCGGCGCAGATAGGGGATGCCGTGCGCCGAGCGGGTATAGGCCGTGGAGGTGAACAGGCCGACGAAACGCTGTTCGCCGAGCAGGTTGCCGTCAGCATCGAAACGCTTGACGCCGATATAGTCGAGATAGGCGCGTCGGTGCACGCGCGCGTGGATATTCGCCTTGGCGATGATCAGCGGACGCGGCTCCTTGAGGAACGCCATGATCTCCGGAGTGAATTCGAGCAGCTCGCTGCCACGCCTGAGCACCCGCAGTTCGCGGTTGCGCATGATGCCAAGTGAAGTGTCGTGGTCGGGCTGCAGCTCCTGGCCGTCGAATGTGTAGTTGCGCACTCCGAGGAACGTGAAATGATCGGATGCAAGCCATTCCAGGAACTGGATGGCCTCGGCGATTTCATCCACCGGCAGGGGCGGCGGACTGGTCTTGAGATCGTCGACGATACCCTTGATGCGCTCCAGCATCGGCCGCCAGTCCTGCACCGCCAGACGCACCTCGCCGAGCACGGTTTCCAGCGCACGCACGATGCCGTCGCGCGCCGCCGCGTCGGCGACGGGATCGATGTGAACGTGTATGAAGCTCTCGCGCGGCGTGCCGGCGGCGTCCGGGGTCCCCAGCCCGGCGAGCCTGCCACCATCGCGGCGCACGCCGAACACCGGATGGGCGACCAGCCGTATGTCGAGGCGACGTTCGGCAAGTTCGCCCATCACCGAGTCCACCAGGAACGGCATGTCGTCATTGAGGATCTCGATCACCGTCACCAGCTTGCGCTCGCTGGCACCTTCCAGGTGCAGCGTTTCGCAGCGGATTTTCGGCACACCCGGTGTGCGTACGCTGATGAAATCCCAGGCGCGCTCGGCGAGGGCGGCAATGTCTTCGGCGGCGTAGTGCGCCAGATCCTCGTGCGCCGAGCGCCCGAAAAGATGCGGGACAAAGCTGGCGGGAATATCGCTGCGCCGGTGGTGCAGCATGGCGCCGGCCCCTTCGATCATGGCGTGGGCGGCGCCCTCTTCCTCGCGGCCGGGAAATTCAACGGCCATCAGTTCCTCGCCTTTGACGGAATCGGTCGCGGCCGGAGTTTTCACCTTCCACGCCGGTCCGTCGAGACCAACGCGCCGATTGTTGACCGGGTTTGATGTCGGAACGGCGACAAAGCGTCACCCGGCCGCCATCCGGAAGACCCCTAAGACTCTGATATGGAAGCCGAAAGCGTGGAGGCGCAATCGTATCGCGAGGACGCAGAACGCTGTAGGCTTGGCCGCAACGCACAATGCGGAGGAAGAGAAACGCAATGGCCGACGCCGACAGAGCCCGCAAGAAGTCAGGCAAGACAGTCAGCACTGCCGGCAGGGTTGCGGTCGCCCGCTCCGGCAAGCCGGCATTGCGCGCGGTCAAGGGCGGCAAGCCGGCCGGCCGGCCGGCGCCCGATGACGACGTGCCGGTGATCGCGCTCGACCTGCCTCCGGCCAGGCTCTCGCCCGGCATGCAACGCTATTTCGACAAATGCCGGGAGAAGCTCGGATTCGTACCCAATGTGCTGCTCGCCTATGCCTTCGACATGGCGAAGCTGGAGAGCTTCGTCGCGATGTACAACGACCTGATGCTGGGCGACAGCGGGCTGTCCAGGCTCGAGCGCGAGATGATCGCTGTCGCGGTGTCATCGCAGAACCGCTGCTACTATTGCCTCACAGCACATGGCGCAGCGGTGCGGCAATATTCCGGCAATCCGCTGCTCGGCGAACAGATGGTGATGAACTACCGTGCCGCCCGTATCTCAAGGCGCCAGCGCGCCATGCTCGACTTCGCGGTCAGGCTGACGGCCGAGCCCTGGGCGGTGGAGGAGGATGATCGCGAGGCCCTGCGGCGCGCAGGCTTCACCGAGCGTGACATCTGGGACATCGCCGCCGTGGCCGGTTTCTTCAACATGTCGAACCGGGTGGCCAGCGCGACCGACATGCGACCGAACCCGATCTATCACGGGCAGTCACGGTAGAAGGATTGCGGTGTTATGCCGTCATGGCCGGGCTTGCTCCGGTCATTCATGTCCCTAACTTGGCAGCATAAGACATGGATGTCCGGTCCAGGTCCGGAGCCGGCCACGACGGAGAGAATATGCGTCGTCTGCTACTTGTTGCCGGCTTCACACTCGGCCTCGTTCTTCCGGCCCTTTGCGGCGCCTTCGCGCAGTCGCAGCCGCAACTCGACTTTCCGCAGCCCGCAATCCCGCCGGCGCAGAGCCTGTCCGCCAGCCACGGCATGGTGGTTGCACAGGAAGCCCGTGCCGCCCGCATCGGCGTCGACGTGCTCAGGCGTGGCGGCAACGCGGTCGACGCGGGCGTCGCGGTCGGCTTCGCGCTCGCGGTCACCTATCCGCGCGCCGGCAATATCGGCGGTGGCGGGTTCATGATCATCCATCTCGCCGGGGACAACAAAAATATCGCCATCGACTACCGCGAAACTGCGCCGGCCGCCGCCACCAGAACCATGTTCCTCGACGAGGAGGGCAACCCCGATGCGCAGAAGTCGCGCGCATCGGCGCTGGCGATCGGCGTGCCGGGAACCGTCGCCGGCCTGACGCTCGCGCATGAACAGTACGGCTCCGGCAAGCTTGCGCTGGCCGACCTGATCGCGCCGGCGGTCGAGCTGGCCGCGCAGGGCATCACGGTAACCGATGATTTCGCCGATTCCCTGCCGCGTGTTGCCGACCGGCTCGGGCGCTGGCCTTCGTCGCGCCCGATCTTCTTTCGCGGCGATGCGCCGCTCCGCGAAGGCGACCTGCTGATCCAGGCCGATCTCGCCGACACCTTGCGCGCCATCGCTGCGGGCGGCGCGCGCGCCTTCTATACCGGCCGCATCGCCGGGCAGATTGCCACCGCGGTGCGCGAGGCCGGCGGCATCATGACCGCCGACGATCTGGAGGCCTATCACGCGGTCGAGCGGCCGGTCGTCCGCGGCAGCTATCGCGGCAACACGATCGTTTCCATGCCCCCTCCCTCATCGGGCGGCGTGGCACTGATCGAGATGCTCAATATCCTGGAGGGCTATGACCTCGCCAAACTCGGCCGCACCGCGGACGCGTTCCACCTGCAGATCGAGGCGATGAAGCGCGCCTACGCCGACCGCGCCGCCCATATGGGCGACCCCGACGCGGTGGACATGCCAATGGCGGAGCTTCTCTCAAAAGCGTACGCCGCGAAACTGCGCGCAACGATCGGCGAACGGGCGACACCGGCAGAAGACATTGGCACCGGCCATCCGGCCGGCAGTGAGGGGCGCAATACCACGCATTTCTCCGTCGTCGATCGCGACGGCAATGCTGTCTCCAACACGTATACGCTCAATTTTTCCTACGGCGTCGGCCTGGTCGCGGCCGGAACGGGCGTCCTGCTCAACAACGAGCTCGACGACTTCACCGCCAAGCCGGGCACCGCCAACGCCTTCGGCCTGATGGGCTTCCACGCCAACCTGCCGGGACCCGGCAAGCGGCCACTATCGTCGATGACGCCGACCATCGTGCTGAAGGACGGCAAGCCGCTGCTCGTCACCGGCTCGCCCGGCGGCAGCCGCATTATCACCGCGGTCCTGCAGGTGATCAGCAACGTGGTCGATTTTCGCATGGACGTCGCCGATGCGGTGACGGCATCGCGACTGCACCATCAATGGCATCCGGACCAGACCTTCGTCGAGCCGGGATTCGATCCGGCCGTGCTCGATGCGTTGACGGCGCGCGGCTACACCATCGTGCCGACGGCGCCGCACACGTCGGCCAATTCGATTGAAATCGTTCGCAAGGGCGCATCTGCACCGGAATACGTCGGCGCCGCTGACCGTCGCAGCCGCGGCTCGCTGGCGACGGGGTTTTGATCATGAGCGATTCGGTCGAACGCGTCCGCGCGGCGCTGCTGGCCGCGGGTCACCCCGATACGATCTCGATGTTTCCCGAAGGAACGCGTACGGCGCAGGATGCCGCGTCCGCTGTCGGGTGCTCCGTCGCGCAGATCGCCAAGTCCATCGTGCTGCGGGCAGGCGAGCAGGTCGTGCTGGTGATCGCCTCGGGCGCCAATCGCGTCGACCCGGGAAAAATCGCCGCCCGGCTCGGTCACCCGGTGCGGCCGGCCGAAGGCCGCTGGGTGCGCGATACCACGGGCTTTGCCATCGGCGGCGTCGCGCCGGTCGGGCATCATGGCCCGGTGCGAATCTTCATCGATCGCGACCTGGGCGCGCTCGATCCGGTCTGGGCCGCTGCCGGCTCGCCACGCCATGTCTTCCGCACGACGTCATCCGACCTCATCCGCCTCACCGGCGGCGAGACCGCCGACGTGAAGGAAGAGTAAGCGCGTCGCGGGGCACCACCGCCTGCATCACCGCAGCGCGCCCGACGCTCACCGGCCCTGCAGCAGTTCGTAACGCACCGGATCTTCGGCGCACAAGGTCGGGCCGCATTCAAGGAAGGTGGCGACGACATTCGCAGCTACGGCCAAGATGACCAGCCACACGGCATATCTGGCAAAAGCCGGCGGCGGTGGCGCGGCCGGGTCCGGCTCGAACTGCCGGTCGAACTGCAGCACCAGCCCGATCAGCACCATGGCGAAGACGAAAATCAGCGCCGACCATGTGTAGTAGTGCAGTCCCAGTACCGCAGTGCCGTAGCCGGGATTGCCGGGCAGGATGTGCAGCATGACCTGGCGCACCGCCACCATCACGCCGACCAGCGCCGCCAGCAGGCTCATGCCGTAATGGCTCGGCCGCGGGCCCCGGCGAATGTTGAGGATGGGACCGACCGCCAGCGCGGCGAAGGCGACCCTCTGCAACAGGCAGAGCGGGCACGGCAACTCGTGCCGGACGAGCTGGTAGAAGAAGCCGAGCAACAGCACCAGTGAAACGGCGTAGAGACCGATGGCGTTCAGGTGGATGGCCGCGCGCGCGTTCATGCCCCCTCCTAGAACGACAACGTCAGCGCCGTCGTGGCGTGATGGAGGAAATCGGCGACCGTAAGAACCAGCGCGATGCCAAACGTCGCAACCGCAGACCAGCGCGGTCCGAACCAGGCGAGCAGCATCGCCAGCAGAAACAGAATGAAGAGGACCGTTTGATCCATGACCCCTCCCCGGATTCGCCGCGCGGGCAGCATGGCCCAGAACGGCGCCGGGTGAAACAGGCGATCCCGGTCGGTGTTCGGGCCGAACACACAAGTTTTGACGTTCGGACCGAAACGAAAAAAACCGCCGATTGTCGGCGGCGACACAATTCATAACTTCAGCAGAAAACTGGAGCGGGCGAAGGGATTCGAACCCTCGACCCCGACCTTGGCAAGGTCGTGCTCTACCCCTGAGCTACACCCGCATCCGACAGTCAGATAACACCGGGCCGGGCATATTCCATCCCCGGCGCCGGGGCGGTTCGTATAGCCGCAAGCACGGCCCCATGGCAACCGCGGTGTCCGCCACAGTTAATGGCGGCTAATAGCGGCGGCTGCGGCGCTGGGCGCGCTGCTGTCCGGGAGGCCACGGGCCGCGCCAGGCCGGATTCTGGTTGCAGAAGCCACGGTCTCCCGCGATCACCTGGGGCAGGCACTGCTGGAGCGTCCAGTAGCTGCAATCCCAATTGTCCCCGTAAGGGGTGCTCTCCTGGACTGCGCACCAAGGCGCCACGCCTGCCTCGGCGGGCTGCGGCGCCAAAGCGGCGACGCCGATCAGGGCTGCGGCCGCCAGCAGCGATATGCGTATCCTCATCTTCGACCTCACTGGTTTCCGATGCTATTAACCCCGCACCCTGCCGGAATGTTGCATTGCCGACCATGACACTGATCAACAGTCCGGACCAGCTTTTCGCCTTCCTGGACAATCTCGGCATCGGTCATAAGACGGTGAGCCACCCACCCCTTTTTACCGTCGAGCAAAGCCGCGCATTGCGCGGCCAGATCCCGGGCGGACATACCAAGAATCTGTTTCTGCGCGACAAGAAGCACGCCCTGATGCTCGTGGTTGCGCTGGAAGACGCTGAAATCGACCTGAAAAGCCTGCATCGGCGGCTGGGCGCGGCGGGCCGCTTTTCGTTCGGCTCGGCCGACCTGCTGCGCGAGACATGGGGCGTGGAGCCCGGCGCGGTGACCCCGTTCGGCGCCATCAACGACACCCGGGGCCGCGTCAGCGTGGTGCTGGACGCACCAATGATGGACTGCGAGACCCTCAACTATCATCCGCTGGTCAACACAATGACCACATCAATTGCGCGCGATGATCTGGTCAGGTTTCTCGAAGCGACGGGCCATGTCCCGCGCATCGAGCGGGTCTCGGGGCTGCCGCCCGAGGCTGACTGACCCGATTGCATTCGCTGCCCGGATGACCATTTAATTCGGCATGAAACCGGATGTCCGGCCCCCGAGAGGGCGAACAGGCGAGGAATGATGCTGCAAGACGGCGAGGAAGCGACGGCGGCGGCCGACAGCGTGGTGGTGGAGACGACCACGCAAGGCTTCATGAAGGACGTCATCGAGGAGTCCAGGCGGCAGCCGGTGCTGGTGGACTTCTGGGCGCCATGGTGCGGACCGTGCAAGCAGCTCACCCCCCTGCTGGAAAAGGCGGTGAAGGCGGCCAAGGGAAAGGTCAAGCTGGCGAAGATGAATATCGACCAGCATCCGGCGATCCCCGGCCAGATGGGGATACAGTCGATTCCTGCCGTGATTGCCTTCTCCAACGGCCAGCCGGTCGACGGCTTCATGGGCGCATTGCCCGAGAGCCAGGTGATTGCTTTCCTCGAGCGGCTGACCAAGGACAAGATCGGCGGCGAAGACAAGGACTTGCTCAAGGCCGCCGACGAGGCGCTCGCTGCCGGCAACGCGACCGATGCGGCGAACCTCTACAGCCAGGTGCTGGCGCAGGACAACGCGGATGTCGCGGCGCTCGCCGGTCTGGCACGGTGCTACGTGCAGTCCGGCTCGATCGAGCAGGCAAAAAAGACACTGGCCATGGTGCCGGACGGCAAGCACAACGACGCCGCCGTCGCCGCCGCCCGCGCCGCCATCGAGATTGCCGAACAGGCGCAATCGGTCGGCCCGGTCAGCGAACTCGAGCAAAAGGTCGCCGCCAATCCGGCGGACCATCAGGCGCGCTTCGATCTGGCCACCGCGCTCAATGCCCAGGGAAAGCGCGCGGAGGCCGTCGAACATTTGCTGGCGATCGTGCAGAAGGATCGCAGCTGGAACGACGATGCCGCGCGCAAGCAGCTCGTGC
>CAZUDR010000068.1:0-10735 GCA_964618715.1 uncultured Undibacter sp.
GCAATCTCTATGTCCTGCTTCTGCTGGCAGCGGTCATCTGCATCGTGCTCGGCATGGGCATGCCGACCACCGGCGTCTACGTGCTGCTCGCTGCCGTCGTCGCGCCCTCGCTGATCGAGGCCGGCGTCGCCAAGCTGTCGGCGCACATGTTCATCCTCTATTTCGGCATGATGTCGATGATTACGCCGCCGATCGCACTCGCCGCCTTCGCGGCCTCGTCGATCAGCCGCGCCGACCCGATGAAGACCGGCTTCGCGGCCATGCGCATGGGCTGGGTGGCCTATGTCATCCCGTTCCTGTTCGTGCTGTCGCCGACGCTGCTGATGGTCGGTACGCCGTGGATGATCGCCCTCAACGTCTGCACCGCCTCCGTGGGCGTATTCGCGGCCTCGGTGGCGGTCGTGGGATACTTCACCCGACCGCTCAATCCGGCGATAAGACTCCTGCTGGGCATCGGTGGTCTGGCTGCGGTGTTCCCGGATACCGCGATCGGCATGCACGGCGTCATCGATGCTTCCGGCATTGTGCTTTCGGCGGCGATTCTCGCCCGCGAATACCTCGCTGCACGTACACCGGCCGCCGCGTCCGCGGGCACCGCGCCATTGTCATAGGCGCTATCGCCTATTCTTTGCCGCCGCCCTCGATGCCGCCGACCGGCTATCGATTTCATCAATCAATCACCGCGGCCGATGGCCGCCCAGGCTGCGCCGACAGCCGCCAGGGCCAGAACCGCGACAGCGACATAGGCCACGTATCCCGTCCAGTCACCGCCTTGCGACACCGCGAAGCTGAGCAGGAACGGGATCGGAAACAGGAAGAATACGATCGTGCGTAGGACGAGCCCGAATTTATCCATGGCACCTATATAAGGACGTCGGGCGTCCGCTGCATTTTCCGAACAGAGCGGATCAATCCTTGCCGTTGCCACCTTTGCCGTCCGCGTCCGGCCGATATTTTGTCTCTGGCTTGAGACCCTTGCGCTTCAGTTTCTCGCTGATCTTGCCGTTCTCGAGATAGCGTCCCCTGGCGGCGCGAGCAGCCGCCTCATCCCATTGCGGAAGCCAGTCGCCGAGCGAGTAGCCGGACCACGGCGGCTGCGGACGCAGCGGCCCGAAATCGAGCTCCTCCCAGATCGCCCTGGCACGTTCCATGTATTCCTGCTTGGGCAGCGCGAGTGGCGGCATGTCGGACTTCATCGTGGCGTCCATCAGGAGGGTGGAGTCCTCTTCCTGATTGTGCTCGCGCTTGGGCCCGTGGCCCTGCCCGCGATGCGGCACGATCTGGACATCGTCGACCGGGTTCATGCGGTAGGCCATCGCCCACATCAGTGCGTCGGCATTGTCGACGTCGATGTCCTCGTTCACGGCGATGGTGATCTTGCCGCAGTCGCCCTTGAAGAAGGCCGCGCCGTAGAGCGCGCGCCACACTTCGGTGCGCGAGGTGCCCTTCTCCAGCGTCACCACGGTGACGCGCAACAGCCCGGTGAGCGGCTCGTGCAGCGCCACCTTCCTGACGCCGCGAATGCCGAGGGTGTGGCGCAGGTGGTGGGTGAACAGCGGCTCGTAGGCGACGCGCTTGATGACGCTCGACTCCGATGGTGCCACCTGGCTGATATAGGACGGTATCACCGGGTTCTTGCGGTGCGTGATCGCGGTCACCCGCATCGGCATGTTGAATTCTTCCAGCGCGACGTGCCCGTGCGACTCGCCGAACGGTGCTTCCGGCTCCAGCCATTCGGTGTCGATCAGTCCTTCGATGACAATTTCCGACTCTGCCGGAACGGTCAGGTCGACCGTGCGCCCCCGCACGATATTGATCGGACCGCCGGCGAGGCCACCGGCGACAGTCATCTCGTCGACGCCGATCGGCAGTTTCTGCGGCCCCATGAAGGCGACGTAGGGCGGACAACCCAGGACGATGGCGCAGGGCATCGGCTCGCCGCGTTTCTGATATTTGAGGTAATGCTGATAGCCGCCGGCACCGCCGACACGGGTGGCCATGCGTACGACGAGCCGGTCCGGCGCCTTCAGCGCGGCGCGGTAAGTCCCCATGTTCTGCACGCCGGTTTCCGGATCGCGGGTAATCACGTTGGTGGCGGTCAGCGTCGGCGCACTGTCAAAGCCGGGCGTCGAAATCGGGATCGGCAGACGGTCGAGACCTTTGCCCTCGCCTTTCAGCGCGTCGCCTTCGTGCACGACCTCATGGCAGACCGCTTCGTTGACCAGCCGCGGCTCGACCGGATTGGCGATCGCGTGATCCCACCTGGCCTGGATCTCGTCGAGTGGTGCGCGCATGCCCACGCTGTAGATGTCCGGATTGGCGGCGATGGCGCCGACCACCACCGGAATGTCGTATTTGCGGCCGAGCCCGTCGGTGATGTTGGTGAACAGAAAGGCCTTGCGGTCGGCCTCGTCGAGGCCGCCGACGAACTGCCAGCGCACCAGCGGATGCAGCTCCGCGTCCTTGTCGATCCTGCGGTCGATCCGGCGCAGCAGGCCGCGCTCCTCCAGCGCGGCGAGATGCTCGTGCAGATCGGGATAATTGCGCGGCGCTTCGGCCATTGCCTGCTCCTTGCGGACACCTGGCGGCCATCATGGCCGCAGAACCGGCGGCTTGTCACCCGCCCGGCCAGAGCGGCCGGAACTGCGTGGCCACGACCTGCTCGTACGCCAGGGGCTGTTCGATCAACCCGAGATCGCTGGCAAACCGGCTCATGCCGACGACGAAGTCGGGCGTGATGGTTGCGTCGTAGTACGGCAGGTCGCGGCGGATCAGTTCGGCGATCAACCCGGCCTCCTGCGGCGGAAAAAGCTTGTTGCCGACCTCCGTGGCGCGGGCAACATCGCGCCTGAGCGCGGCCTGTGCGTTGACGACCGCGCGCACCGCCGCGGCTGCGGTCTCGGGCGACGAGTCAATCAGCCGCTCGCTCGCTGCAATGGACGCCATGGTGTAGTTGAACGCCTCCGCCGGACCGTCGCCGCGCCGCACGTCGAGCACCACCGTGCCGATGCTGCGCGTCACTGCCAGTTCGGCCGCCATGCCGTTGGCCCAGAATCCGTCGATCTTGCGTTCCTCCAGAGCGCGCGCCGCGGTCAACCCGAAATTGACGCCCGCCCCCTGTGCGCCCGGCACCGGAGCGATCCGCACACCATCGCGCTCCAGATCCATGCCGGCAGCCATCAGCAATTGCCGCAGGCCCATGTCCACCCAGGGGGCGGCGCCAATGTTCTTGCCCTTTACCGCATCGAGATCGCCGCGTGCGGCGCCGTAATCCTTGTGCAGGACCAGAAACCAGTACATGCCCTGGGCCTGCGCGCACAGCAGCTTGACGCCGTCGAAACGCGGAAAGGCGGCCAGCGCCGAATGTGCCGAGCCACCGATGAAATCGACCGCGCCGTCGCGCAGCGCTTCGTAGGCCTTGTCGACCGGGAAAATGAGTTCGAGCGAGACATCGAGCCCCTGCTCCCTGAAGAATCCCAATTCCACCGCCGCCTCGGCCGGGAAGTAGGAATTCGAGATCATGTCGGGGACGGCGAGTTTCATTCCGCGTCACCGTTCGTCAGCAGTTGCAGAACCAGAGCCGCATGGGCAAACAGATCGCCGTCGCCGTGCTCGAAACCGATCAGTTGCAGTCCGAGCGGCAGGCCGTCAGCCTCGAATACCGGCAACGATAGCGCGGGCACGCCCAGAAATGACGACGGAACGGCAAAGCGCGGGTCGCCGGTCGACTCAAGGCCGAGCGGCGCCGGCCCGGTGGCCGACAGCGTGATGCAGGCATCGCACAGCCGCGCAAGTGCCGCGTAACGTACGCGTGCGTCGGAGCGGCGCGTCAGCAGTGTGCGGTAATCATTGATGCTCATCGCTTCCGCCCCCGCCAGCCGCCCGAGCATGGTGCGGCTGAGCCTGGCGGCGTCCCTGTTGCGATAGACATTGAGCGGCCAGCGCGACTCCCAGGCATTGATGGCGCGCGAGAGAGCGAGTGCGTCCGCGATGGCATCCTCCACGTCGGCGACCGCCGGCTCGTCGCGCCGCAGCACCTCGATGCCGGCCTTGGCCAGCGTGTACAGGGACTCTTCCAGGCAAAGCCGTGCCTCCGGCTCCGCCGCCTCCCAGCCCTCCGACTCCAGAACGGCAAGCGCACGCGGCCGTTTGGCCTGCGGCGCGGCGTTCGGCCCGACGAGACCGGCACAGCCCGGGTCACCGCCGGCGCGCACGGCGATCTCGTAGGCGACCTGCCAGGCGTCCTCCAGTGTTGCGGCCAGCACGCCGTCGCAGCTCTGGCTCAGGCCGTCATGGCTGCCACCGCGGTTGATGGCACCGACCGTCGGCTTGAATCCGATGCAGCCGCAGTAGCTCGCCGGCCGCACGATTGAGCCGATCACCTGGGTGCCGAGTCCCGCGCTGATCATGCCGGTGGCGACCGCGGCGGCCGAACCGCTGCTGGATCCCCCCGGCGTCCGCCGCAGATCATGCGGATTCCGCGTGCCACGTGGTTCGGTGGCGGCGAATTCCGTAGTGACGGTCTTGCCGAGAATGACACCGCCGGCTTCGCGCAGGGCGGCGACACTGGCGGCATCCCGTCCCGACCGCCAGCCCTCGAACAATGGTGAACCCATCTCGGTCGGGAAATCGGCGGTCTCGATGATGTCCTTGATACCCAGCGGCATGCCGTCAATCGGTGACAGCGGCCGGCCAGCGCGCCAACGCTCGCTCGCTGCATCGGCCTGCGTACGGGCCATGTCCGCATCGTAGTGAACAAAGGCGCCGACGTCCGCTTCGCGCGCCGCAACCGCGGCGAGGCAGCGTTCGAGGAAGTCCCGCGGCGTATCGGCGCCGGATCGGAACTCGGCGTGCGCCGCCAGATAGGGGCGCAGAACCGCGGCGTCAGGTCGCGTTGCGATCGCCATCAGGCCTGCTCCAGTCTCATGCCCTCGACGCGGCGCTGGCTCGCGATCATGGCAGTACGTAGCAGGAACTGACGCGCCCGTTCCGGATCGGCCGCGATCGCGCGCAACTCGTCGAGATTGCGCTTGCGTGCCTCAGGCTCGCGCGCCTCCAGCCGCTTCTTGTTGGCGATCGACTGCTCCTGCACGAATTCGACCGCCACCGTGCGCCGCTGCAGGTCATACAGATCGAGCAGCCGGTCGTCCGCGCCTTCCAGCAGAACCTGCGCCAGCTTGCCGGAGAGATTGGCTGCGTCCTGAATGCCGCCATTGAGACCCATGCCGCCGATCGGATTATTGACATGCGCCGCGTCGCCGGCGAGCAGCACCCGCCCCTTGCGGAAGCGCGCAGCGACACGTTGGTGGGTGACGTAGAGATTGCGGTGCACGATCTCGTAGGGCTGCGGCGCCGGAAAGAACGCCTGCATGCGCGCCTGCACACCCGCATCACTCATGATGTCCGCGTCACTCTCGGCCGGATCCACTGGATAGACCGTCCGCCACAGGCCGGGCGGCCCGTCCGCCGACACCTTGAAGCAGTTGCACCAGGCGCCGATGTCGGCGAAATAGCTGCGGTAGCTCAGGCCCCGCTCAGCCCCGAAATCGTAGGGCGTCGTGAGCACGATAAAGCGCTCCGGCCAGGTGAAGCCTTCAAAGTCGATGCCGCACGCCTTGCGCACGGTGCTGCGACCGCCGTCGGCACCGATCACCCATGCACCACGATGTTGCAACGCGCCCCGCCCGTCTTCGACGCTGACGGTCACGCCATCATCATTTTGCCCGACGTCCGTGACCGTGTGGCCGAAAAGGATTTCGACGTGGGACAGGCCGCGCAGGCGTTCAAGGATGAGTTTCGCCGTCTTGAACTGCTCGCATTGCACGACATAGGGGAACCGGGTGTCATTCCTGAGCAGCGCGTGATCGAATTCGGCGACCAGCTCGGCGGACGGCCGGTCCCAGAACTGGAAGATCGGCGCCACCAGACCGACTCGCGCCATGTCGTCGGCCAGGCCATCGTCAGCAAGCACTTCGAGTGTTGCCGGATGGGTGGTGGCCGCACGCGGATCGGCCTGAGGCGTGTCATTCTCGTCGAACAACATGACCGGAATACCGCGCCGGCCCAACAGCCAGGCGCACAGCAGTCCGACAGGACCGCCGCCAGCAATCAGCACGCGCTTGTCGTCAACGCCCATGCGCCGTCAGGCACCCTCGTCCGCGCGCCAGCGCTTGACCAGACCGCTGTCGATGTCGAACAGGTCAAGGCAGCGGCCAACGGTCTGGTTGATGATGTCGTCGATGGTCTGCGGTTTGTGATAGAAGGCCGGCACCGGCGGCATGATGATCGCGCCGTTCCCCGTCGCCGCCAGCATGCTCTTCAGATGCCCGGCATGCAGCGGCGTCTCGCGCACCACCAGCACCAGCCGCCGCCGTTCCTTCAGCACCACGTCGGCGGCGCGGCTGATGAGGCTGTCGGTGGTGCCGTAGGCGATGTCCGAGACGGTGCGGATCGAGCAGGGAATGATGGCCATGCCGCGGGTCCTGAACGAGCCGCTCGACACCGCGGCGCCGATGTCGCCATTGGCGTAGGTGACGGCGGCAAGATCGCGAATATCATTCACCGACAAGCCAGCTTCTTCCTTCAGCGTCACGGCCGCCGACTTGGAGACGATCAGATGCGCCGGCACGCCCGCGTCGCGCAGTGCCGTGAGAAGGCGCACGCCATAGATCGCCCCCGAGGCACCGCTGATGCCGACAATAAGAGGAAGCGCCATGCCCTGGTCCCGGCTGTAACCCCCGAAAACCGCATCATAATTGCGGATCGTAGCCGACACTATGGGTGCCCGGCGAAATAGCAAGGGCGTGCCCGCATGGATGTGCCGCGCCGTTGACATCGGCGCACCGCCAACTCGATATGGCGAAAATTCTGCCCCTCCGTGAGCCCTCCGCCATGCGCAAGCGCACCGTGACCGTCAACGACAGGATGCAGACGGGCTACCGCTACACCCTCACCGCGCCAGTCGGCCGCGGTTTCGACCCGGAGTTCACGCCCGACCTGACGCCGGCAGACATGCTTCGCCTCGGCGTATTCTGCGGCAAGTACATGACCGATTGCCGGCGCGAGTTCCCGAAAAGCTGGTTTGCCCGCGCCAGGCTCGCAGCGAAGGGCCGCGACTGTTCGCTCAATTTCTTCGGTATCGATGCCAGCCAGCCGCTTTCGGAATGGAAGCGCAAAGGCTGGATTCACCCGGACGATCCACGCGGCTGGTTCCAGTGGTACTGCCGCTATTACCTGGGCCGCCGCCTGCCGCAGGAAGACAAGCGCCAGATCGGCCGCTGGAAGGCGATCCGCCGCCACGTACGGCAGATCGAAAAGAACTGTGAGCCGGGCGACCTGTTGTGCCGCCGCCGCCAGCGCCAGGCGCTGCTGCACTGGGCCTATGACAGCCGGAAGATCTAGACCGCGATGCGATCGAGCAGATCGGCCAGCGCCTCCGGCGCGGTGACCTGGGGGCTGTGGCTGGAGTCGATCTCGTGCGTCGTCCAGCCTTCGCGCTTGGCGCGCTCGTAGAACGGGCGGAAGCGGTCGTCCGGCGAGCGCCGCAGGCAATAAATGTAGTGTCGCAGCACGGTGAGCGGGCCGTTCTGCAACTTCAGTTTTTGCTCGAACGTCCTGGCCGGCTGCGGCACTCGCCGCGGTGTTGCCCAGGCGACGTCTTCCGGCGGCGTGTCGCCGGGCATCTGCGTCGGCGGAATGCGCCAGCCCTCGGGGGTGCGCGCCTCGCGCTGCGTGCGCATTTCGGCAGACACCAGATCCATCAGGCTGTCGCCGTCCTCCGGTGCGAAGGCGTCCAGATAGATCAGTTTGGCGATGCGCGCACGCGCGCGGTCTGCGACGCCGGTGGCGACCATTCCGCCATAGGAATGGCCGATCAGATTGACGCCGCTCAGGTCCTCGAATTCGAGCACATTGAGAATATCCGTGATGTGCGTGTCGAGATCGATGTCGGGCCGTGCCAGATGCACGCGCTCGCCCAGACCGGTACAGGTCGGCGTCACCAGACGGTGATCCCGCGCACTCATCAGCGGGTGCATCTTTTTCCACATCCAGCCCGCCGACCAGGCTCCATGCGCCACCACGAATAATGCCATTGCTCCCCCCTCCGGTTTATTCCGCCGCCACTGCGCGGTTGCGCGACCGGCGCCCGTTCCAGCGCGCGCGGACCACGTCGAGCAATACCACGGCCAGTCCGGCGCCGAGCACCTGCCAGCCCGGACGCAAGCCGGCGTCGAGATTGAACGCGACGCCGAGCACCCGCATCGGCGAAACATTGTAGGCGATGGCGATGCCGATTGCCTCGCCGGCAAAGGTCAGCGCCGCGACGACGATTGTGAGGCCGAGCAGGCCGAGCGCCGACAGCTCGGTCGTGTCCTGCCACCAGGCGAGCAGCCGGTACGCGATCAGCCAGCCAAACAACCCGGCCGCGAAGACCGGCACGGTGACGTCGGCCTTGGTCTGCTGGAAATAATGGACGAGCGCGAGCAGCGCGATGGCGTAGACGGCCTGGTGCAGCCGGCGCCAGCGCAGGGGGCCGAGCCGGCGCGCCATGCCGTCGGTCGAGGTCACCGCCAGCGCGGCAAGTCCGAGCCAGGCTATGCCACCGATGATCAGGTAGACGCGATGCGTGATCTCGTAGGCGACCTTGCCGAGGTCGAAGCCCTGGTCGGCGATATACAATGCCAGATGCGCCGCGATGTAGCAGAAGCAGCCGACCCCGATCATGCGGCGTACATCGACCAGCGCGCCGAAACGGCCAATGCGGCGCAACGGCGTCACCGCAAGGGTGACGCCGAGGAACACCAGCGCCCAGAAGCCGGTGCGGTGGATCAGGTCGTTGATCGGGCGGGCCCCGTGGGCGATGGCCTGCCAGTCGATCAGGGCCTTGGCCAGCGGAGCGAGCAGCAATGCCAGCGCCACGACGCGCAGCCACGACAACCGGCCCCGCCGGTCGCGCCAGATCTGCCACGCCGCGCTCACGACCGATGCTCAAGAGGCAGGCCGCTGCCCGCCGGTTGACCGCGCCTGGTCATTTTCCTGTCACCTGTATCATTTTGACCACAGCGACTTTTCCCAATCCAGTGCGCGGTTTTGATCCAAGGTGCTTGCATAGGGGGCAATCGGGCGGGCCCCACTCACCTATTGATTGCCGGCAACCGTGCTAGCATTTTTTTGGTTACTTCGATTCGTCACAACCGATCACAAGCTCGGGTGGTGGCGGGAGTGCCGACCGGATCTGAACCGGTGGCAATCAATACGGGAGCGAGGAGGGCCGAAGGAACACGCGCCGGGAGGTTTTAACGGAGGCCACCCATGCCGCGCTTTCTCACGCGCTCTGTACTTGTTCTTGGACTGACGTTCATCGGTTCTGCCGCTCTTGCCCACGACCTCTGGATCAGCCGCGGGGGTTACAAGAATCCCGCCGGCGAATGGTGCTGCGGCGCCGAGGATTGCGGGCTCGTCTCGCCCAATGCGGTGAAGGCAACGTCGGCCGGCTATTCGGTCGTCGGTACCGTCACCTATGGCGAGGCGGTCACCGGTAACTCCCACGACGGGCCATCCTATACCGACAACGTCAATGAGGTTGTGCCCTACAGCCGGGCGCTGCCCTCTCCCGACGGCGCCTACTGGCGCTGCAAGCGGCCGGACGGCAGCCCCCGCTGCTTCTTCGCGCCGCCGCCGGGGAGTTGACGCTGGCTACACCCGCGGCAGCGGCCGGCCGCCCGCCTCCTTCGACGGCACTTTCACCCAGGCTTCGCCGTCGAGAACGATCTCGCCGTCCACCGCGCAGCTGCAGGCGAGCCGGGCGCGGTATTTCTCCGGCATCAGCTCGGCGACGGTGACGTTCACCTCGACCGTGTCGCCGATCTTCACCGGGGCGCGGAAGTTGAGTGTCTGCGAGATGTAGACCGCGCCGGGGCCGGGCAGCCGGGTTCCCAGCACGGCCGAGATCAGGCTGGCGGTATAGAGACCGTGGGCGATGCGCGTGCCGAAGGGGGTCTTGGCAGCGAAATGCTCGGACAGGTGGATCGGATTGCGGTCGCCGGTCACCTCGGCAAAGCCGACGACGTCGGAGGAGTCGATGGTCTTCTGCAGGATTTCACTCATGCCGACCGTGAGGTCCTCGAAATAGAGCATCTGCAGCGGCAGGATCATGGGCGGCATCCCCGTCCGCGGTCCCCAGACAAAAAGGGGCGGTGTATGGCCGGGCTCACACTTCTTTTCGCCGAGTTGCGGTTTCCTGCACCCAATGCCCGTCGCGCCAAGGGATGCGTCATGATCCTGGTCCGCTTTGCCATCAGCATCTTTGCCCTCGCCCTGCTCGGCATGGCCCTCTCGTTGAGCGCGGCCCAGAGCCGGCAGGCGAGCCCCGCGCCGGCGGCGGTCACGCTTCGCTAGAACCTGTCCGGCACAGCGCCCACAGCACGGCAATCAGCACCACATTGATCAGCGCAAAGGCGGTCAATACGCCGATGGTTGCATCGACGCCATAGGCCTCGATCAGCAATGCGCCCGCCGACGGCGACAGCGCCTGCACGATCAGGCTCGGGAAGGCGAGCTTGCCCATCAGGCGCGGAAAGCGTACCGGCCCGAACAGGGCGAGCGGCAGCGTCCCCCGCCCGATCCAGGAGACGCCGTAGCCGGCGCCGTAGAGCACGATGATCAGCACCAGCCAGGGAAAGTCCGAAAGCAGCAGGACGAGTCCGATCGCCATCAGCGCGCAGGAACCGACCAT
>CAZUDR010000068.1:10745-11151 GCA_964618715.1 uncultured Undibacter sp.
GATAGCGGCTGCCGAACAGCCGCTCGACCACGCGGGCGCCGACCTGCGCCGGACCGAACAATGTGCCGAGACTGACCGCTACCGCAAAATCGACCCCGCGCGCCTGCAGGAAGATGAGCAGGTGAACCACCACGATCGAACCGACGCCCGCGCCCAGCGAGAGCACCAGCGCGAGCAGGATGAAGACCAGCGTTTCGTGCCGGATCGGCTGCACCTCCGCCCGGGAAGTGGAAATCTCGTCAGACGTTTCGGCGGCCGCGCGAGCCGGGGACCGGCGCACCACGCCCATCTGCAGCGGCAGCGAGACCACAAGGTGCAGGGCCGCGTAGATCAGGCAGGCGGTGCGCCAGCCGGTATGCTCGATCATGAAGGCGCTGAGCGGCCAGCACACCGTGCTGGCGAAACC
>CAZUDR010000069.1:0-7358 GCA_964618715.1 uncultured Undibacter sp.
GCCGACGGCACCCCGCTGGTCACCGCCCAGCGCCGCGGCAAGGGGCTGATTGTCCTCTTCCACGTCACCGCCGATACGCGCTGGTCCGATTTGCCGCTGTCCGTCGCCTATGTCGACATGCTCCGGCGTACGGTCTCGCTGGCCGGCTCGACCGCCGCCGGTGGCGATGCCGGCGGCGCCGGCAACGCGGCGACGCAGGTGGTGCCGGCAACCCGCGTGCTTGACGGCTTCGGCGCGTTCACGACTCCGCCACCGACCGCCCGGCCGGTGCCCGGCAACTTTACCGGTCGCGCCGACGCAGACCATCCGCCCGGTTTTTACGGGCCGCCCGAGGGCCTCGTCGCGGTCAATACGCTGGCTCCTGCCGACCGGCCGGTCCCGCTCGACTATTCGCCGCTCAATGCGACAATCGACATTTATCGCCACGGCGAACCGCTCGATTTGCGCGGGCCGATCTTCCTCGGCGCACTTGGTCTGCTTCTGCTCGACGCGATCATCGTGTTCTGGCTGTCCGGCGGATTCGGCGCCGTGTTGCCGCGCCGCCGCGCTGCCGCGGCTGTGCTCGCGCTTGTCGCTCTCGGCGCAATGAGTTTGCCGCGTCCGGCCCACACACAGGCACAGCCGCAAGCGAACCCGCCCCCTCAACAGTCAGCGCAGGCGCAGGAGTTCGCCAAAAAGGCGACGCACCGGACGCATCTCGGCTACATTCTCACCGGCGACCCGGAGGTGGACGAAGTCAGCAAGGCCGGGCTGGACGGCCTTACCCTGTTCCTTGCGCAACGCACCGCGCTCGAAGCCGGCGATCCGATCGGTCTAGATCCGGCACGCGACGAACTTGCCTTCTTTCCGCTGATCTACTGGCCGGTGTCCGCGCGCGCGCCAAAGCCGTCACAGGATGCCCTTGAGCGCATCGAGACCTATATGAAACGGGGCGGCACGGTCCTGTTCGACACCCGCGACGCGCTCGAAGCGCCGCCCGGGCCCGGCGGCGAAAACCAGTCGCCTGGCATGATGACGCTGCGCACGATCCTCGCCTCGCTCGATATCCCGGAGCTGGAGCCGATTCCGCGCGACCATGTGCTGACCAAAACCTTCTTCCTGCTGCGCAACTTCCCGGGACGTTACACGACCGGCCAGCTCTGGGTGGAGGCGCTGCCCGACGCCAATGAGGACGTCTCCGACCGGCCGGCCCGCGCCGGTGACGGCGTCTCGTCGATCATGATCACCTCGAATGACCTCGCCGGCGCCTGGGCGTTGCGGCCCGACGGCCAGCCGATGTTGCCGCTGGTGCCGGGCGAGCCGCGCCAGCGTGAATTTTCCTTCCGCGCCGGCGTCAACATCGTGATGTACGCGCTGACCGGCAACTACAAGGCCGACCAGGTGCACATCCCCGCCCTGCTCGAGCGGCTGGGACAATAGGAGAGCGGCTTGAATCTCGGCGTCTCGTTCTCGCCTCTTGTGCCCGAATACGTCATCTGGGCGGCGTTCGGCGCCGCTGTGGTGATCTCGCTGTTGCTGGCCCTTGCCCGCGGGCGCGGCGCGCTTGTGCGCGCGATCGCGCTCGCCCTCATGGTGCTGGCGCTGGCCAACCCGTCATTCACACGGGAAGACCGCGAACCGATCCCCTCGGTGGCCGCGGTCGTCGTCGACAAGAGTCCGAGCCAGGATTTCGGCAACCGCGCCGGGCAAACCGACGCCGCGCGCGCAGCGCTCACCGAACGGCTCAGGCACATTCCCGGACTGGAGGTACGGGTCGCCGAAACCGGCGAAGAAGACGGCAACAACGATGGCACCAAACTGTTCTCGGCGCTGTCATCCACGCTCGCCGACGTTCCTCCCGACCGCATTGCCGGCGCCATCTTGATCACCGATGGCCGCGTGCACGACGTACCGGCCAACGCGGAGGCGCTCGGCTTCGCCGCGCCCGTGCATGCGCTGATCACCGGCCAGGCCGACGAGGTCGACCGCCGTGTCGTGCTCACCCAGACCCCGCGCTTCGGCATCGTCGGCCAGTCGCAAACCATCGGTTTCCGCATCGAGGATCAGGGCAGCAAGATCGGTGCTGTCGAGGTGACCGTCCGGCGCGACGGCGAAGAACTGGAAAAGCGCGTTTACACCGTGCACACCGACATAAACGTCGATGTGCCGATCCCGCACGCCGGCCAGAATATCGTCGAGATCGAGGCCTCGCCGCTCGAAAACGAACTGACGCAGGTCAACAACCGTGCGGTCGTCTCCATCGACGGCGTGCGCGACAAGTTGCGCGTGCTGCTGGTCTCCGGCGAGCCGCATGCCGGCGAACGGACCTGGCGCAACCTGCTGAAGTCCGACGCGTCTGTCGACCTCGTGCATTTCACCATCCTGCGCCCGCCCGAGAAGCAGGACGGCACGCCGATCAACGAGCTCTCGCTGATCGCGTTTCCCACGCGCGAACTGTTCCAGCAGAAGATCTCCGAGTTCCAGCTCATCATCTTCGACCGCTACGCCCGTCAAGGCGTGCTGCCGATGATCTATTTCGACAACATCGCCAAATACGTGCATGATGGCGGCGCCGTCCTGATCGCGGCCGGCCCCGACTACTCGAATCCGAACAGCATCTGGCGGACGCCGCTCGACGTGATCCTGCCGGCAGAGCCAAGCGGCGAGATCACGGAGCGGCCGTTCCGCCCCGACCTCACCGAACTCGGCAAGCGTCATCCGGTTACCCGCGGCCTCGACGGCTCGCAAAGCAGTCCGCCGCAGTGGAGCGAGTGGTACCGGCTGGTCGATACCCGGCGCACGACCGGCACCTCGGTGATGCAGGGACCGGACGCCAAGCCGCTGCTCGTGCTCTCACGGCAGGACAAGGGCCGCGTCGCCCTGCTCCTGTCCGATCACATCTGGCTGTGGGCGCGCGGCTACGAGGGTGGCGGGCCGCACCTTGCGCTGCTGCGGCGCCTGTCGCACTGGCTGATGAAACAGCCCGATCTGGAAGAGGAAGCGCTGCGAATGATCGTGCACGGTCGCGACCTGACCGTGCGACGGCAGACAATGGCCGACACGGTGAATGTGGTGACGCTCACCTCACCGACCGGCAAGACGCAGACGCTCGAACTCAAGCCCGACGAGCCCGGCGTCTGGCACAGCACCATCACGGCCAGTGAACTCGGCCTCTGGCGGGCGACGGACGGCAAGCTCACCGCGCTCGCCAATGTCGGCCCGGCCAACCCGCGTGAGTTCGCCGAGGTGACATCAACACCCAATGTGCTGGGTCCGATCACCGACGCGACCGGCGGCGGCGCGCGGCGTATCGGGTCGGGCACCGGCGTCGACCTGCCGCGCGTGGTGCCGGTGCGCACCAGCACGACCTTCAAGGGCGATGACTGGATCGGCCTCAAGATGCGCGACGTGTCCGTCGTGCGCGGCATCGGCGTGCTGCCGGTCTTTGCCGGCCTGCTCGGACTCTTGCTGCTGCTCGGCGCACTGGCAGCGACCTGGGCGCGCGAGGGCCGTTAGGCTCCTTCTTCCCAGTCGGGGCGGATCGTGCCGCCGACGCCGTCGAAGGCGCCGGGCACGAGTTCCGCCACCAGCAACCTTGCCGGATCCACCGGACCCGGAAATTTCACCTGTCCCTTGGGAATACGCATGAAGCCGGACTTGCCGTAGTACGGCTCGTCGCCGACCAGCACCACCAGCCTGTGGCCGCCGTCCCTCGCCTCCTGCAGCGCACGCTTGATCAGCGCGGCGCCGATGCCACGTTCGCGGAACGGCGGCTCGATGGTCAGCGGCCCGAGCAGCAAGGCCTTTGTTTCGCCGATGCAGATCGGAGTCAGCCGGACCGAGCCGACCATGAGCGAGCCGATGCGTGCCGTGAATGAGAGTGCAAGGACGTGACCCCGCCCCTCGCGGATACGATAGGCACTGCGCGCATAGCGGCCGGGGCCGAACGTGCGCTCGTGCAGCCGTTCTATCGCCTCCGCATCGTCGGCGGTTTCCGGCAGGATCGTGAGGGAAAGTTCGCTCATAACCTCGAATAGCCGCGGGCAATTGCCCGCAACCGCCCCAAGCCCGCTGCCGCTTAGCACTCCGCCCCGATCCGGTCTATCACCGGTAGCGTTCCCCGCCGCAATTGCCTAAATGGGGTTAAGCAGCAGCGGAGGATTTCGGCATGGGACTTCTGGTCGACGGCGTCTGGCAGCAGGACGGATCGCGCACCAAGGACGGTCATTTCGTCCGGCCGACCACCCGCTACCGCAACTGGGTCACCCCGGACGGCAGCGCCGGTCCCAGCGGTGAGGACGGTTTCAAGGCCGAGAGCGGCCGCTACCACCTCTACGTCTCGCTCTCCTGCCCGTGGGCGCACCGCACCGTCATCTTCCGCAAGCTGAAGGGGCTGGAGAACGTCGTTTCGATGTCGACGGTCTCCCCCGACATGCTGCAGGACGGCTGGACCTTCGACAAGGCGACGGGATCGAGCGGCGACGAGGTCAACGGCAAAAGCAAGCTCAGCGAGGTCTACCTTCTCGCCGATCCGAAATTTACCGGTCGCGTCAGCGTGCCGGTGCTGTGGGACAAGAAGCGCAGGACGATTGCCAACAACGAATCGTCGGAAATCATCCGCATGTTCAACTCGGCATTCGATGCCTTCACGAACGTACGCACCGACTACTATCCGGAACCGCTGCGCGCCGAGATCGACCGCATCAACGACATGGTCTATTCGAACGTCAACAACGGTGTCTACCGTGCCGGCTTCGCCACCTCGCAGGGCGCCTATGAGGAGGCGTTCCGCAACCTGTTCGACACGCTCGACGAACTCGAGCAGATACTGGCGAAGAAGCGCTATCTGGCCGGTTCGACGATCACCGAGGCCGACTGGCGGCTGTTCTGCACGCTGATCCGCTTCGACGCCGTCTATTATTCGCACTTCAAGTGCAACTGGCGGCACATCTACGAATATCCGAACCTGTCGAACTACGTGCGCGATCTCTACCAGCAGCCGGGTGTCGCCGAAACCACAAGCCTCGAGCAGATCAAGCGCCACTATTACGGCAGCCAGCGGCAGGTGAACCCCACCGGCATCGTGCCGGTGGGCCCGCAGCTTGATTTCTCGGCGCCGCACGACCGGGCGAGACTTAAATAGCTGACACGTGGACAGCGTCGCCGGGGAGCGGGGAGACTGTCGCCCCCGGCCGCATGCTCATCAGTTGCTGATGTTGCGCTGCCGCGGCTGTCGGCAGCAGTGCTTCGCGCGCGCCTTCAGCCGCCGATGTCCTTCTTCTTCTGCAGATACTCTTCCCGCTGGATTTCACCGCGCGCGTAGCGTTCCTCGAGAACGTCCAGACCCGGCGAACGCCGCAGATGCGGCCCGTGACCGCCAGTCCCTGTCATCGAACGCACCAGCCAGACGACTCCGACGATGATCGCAACGAGAATGACGACCCAGACAATCATGTGGATCAGTCCGAAGCCGTAGCCGCCCCAGCCGCCCATCATGCCCCATTGCGGTCCGTATCCGTAGCCCATGGTCATTGCTCCGGCTGGAAGAAGCCGTTGTGGCGGTTGACCTGGAGCCGCTGCACCAGCGCGTCCTTGTCCTTGGTGACAATGTCGGCGGTGATGGTGTCGTCATCTTTCTCCGTCACCTCGCCGACCTTCAGGTTCGGATTGCGCATGGTGCGCTCGAGATATTTCTTCACGTCGTCAGTGGAGAGATTGAGATTGCCCTGGTTGCCGTAACCGGGGCCATAGCCACCCATCATGCCGGGGCCGTAACCGCCACGGTACCCGTGCATCCAACCCGGGCCGTAACCGCCGTAGCCCATCATGCCCGGCCCCATCATCCAGCCGTGGCCGTAGCCCGGGCCCATCATGTAGCCGGGGCCATAGCCGCCCATCATGCCGGGACCCATCATGTAGCCGGAGCCGGGGCCGTAGCCGTAGGGCTGGGCCTGGGCAGTGGCGGAAACGGCAGCGACTGGCGCCAGCACAGCAACCACCAGAAGGAACTTTCGCATGGCAAATCTCCACGAAAGGTAGTCGCCCGAATGCTGTCTAGCGGAGCGAGCAGCGTGTCGTATTGATCAGGATCAAGTCGCGCGGACTGCCGGCGCGGCGGATGAGCCTCACCACAATTCGCTTGCCGTAGCGCCGCCAAAGACCTCGGCGATGCGCGCGCGCGTTGCGCGGCTGACGTCATCGGGCATGGCGTCGGGGGCAAAAAAGCCGTGATCAATGATTTCGCGGTTCGGCACCGGCGGGGTCTCCTGCAGGAACTCGCGCACCACGAACAGCGCCACATGGTCGCGGCGGGAGATGCGCCTGTTGAAATACACGGCGAACAGCTGCGGCGCCCCGGTCAGCTTGATGTTGCCCTCCTCCTCCAGCTCTCGCGCCAGCGCGGTAAGCAGGGTCTCGCCGGTTTCCACCCCGCCGCCGGGCAGGTGCCAGCCTTCCACATAGGAATGCTTGACCAGAAAGACGCGCCCGGCGCCGTCGATGACCAGCCCGCGCGTACCCAATGTCGCCGGCCGAGACCAGCGCCAGTAGAAATGCATTACGCGGGTGATGGCCGGCTCAAACCGGCGGCGCAGTTGCGAAAGGCGCATGTCCCTCATCCGGGCAAGATCGGACAGTGGGAAATTTCTGGCAGCGGGGACAACAGGTGCCAACGGACTCGTGGCATCATTAGAATAATTCTAATATATAAAACGCGCGCCGCCATCGACCCCAGAGGATCCCCGTGAAGCGATTTTCCGACCTGACCGAGCAGGAGGTGCTGGCCCTGGCCATCACCAATGAGGAGGAGGACAGCCGAATCTATCGCGGCTTTGCCGAGGGCCTGCGCGAGCAGTTTCCCTCCTCGGCCAAGGTGTTCGACGAGATGGCGGAGGAAGAGGTCACCCACCGCACGCGCCTCTACGACCTCTACCGGGAGAAATTCGGCGAGTACCTGCCGCTGATCCGCCGCCAGGACGTGAGAGGCTTCATCCGGTCGCGCGCCCCCTTGTGGCTGATGCGCCCGCTGCGGCTCGAGGACGTGCGCAAATATGCCGAGACGATGGAATACGAGGCCGAGCGCTTCTACCGCAAGGCGGCGGAAAATGCGCGCGATGCTTCCGTGCGGCAGCTGCTGATCGAACTGGCCGAGGCGGAGGCCGATCACGAGCATCTGGCCGGCAAGCTGTCGAAGTCAATCCTCACCCAGACGGCGCGCGAGGCCGAAGACGAGACGGCACGGCGCATGTTCGTGCTGCAATACGTGCAACCGGGCCTGGCCGGGCTGATGGACGGCTCGGTGTCGACGCTGGCCCCTCTGTTCGCCGCGGCGTTTGCCACCCACGACACCTGGGCGACGTTCCTGGTGGGCATGGCCGCCT
>CAZUDR010000069.1:7368-11098 GCA_964618715.1 uncultured Undibacter sp.
GACGACGGCTCGCTCACCGGTCGCGGCACGCCGTGGACGCGCGGCACGGTCTGCGGGATTATGACCACCATCGGCGGAATCGGTCACACCCTGCCCTATCTGATCCCGCACTTCTGGATGGCGACTTTCATCGCGATCGCCGTCGTCTTCGTCGAGCTGTGGGCGATCTCCTGGATCCGCACGCGCTACATGGACACGCCCTTCCTGCAGGCCGCGTTCCAGGTGGTGGTCGGCGGCGTGCTGGTGTTCCTCGCGGGCATATTCATCGGCAGCGCGTAACCCTGCCGTCATCATCAGACCGCGCATGGCGCGAGGCCCGGTGATCCCGATAAGGTGGTCACGGCCCCGCCTCCCGCTGTCGGGATGGGCGGGGCAGGCCCGGCCATGACAAGCAACATGTTCACCCTCGCCCATCTTTCCGATCCGCACCTCGGCCCGCTGGCGCGGCCACCCTGGCGCGAACTGTTCAGCAAGCGCATCACCGGCTACGTCAACTGGCGGCGCAGGCGTCATCTGGTCCACGATCCTGCCGTGCTGGCGACGCTGGTCGCCGACATGAAGGCTCAGCATCCCGACCACATCGCGGTCACCGGCGACATCGCCAATGTCGCGGCCCGCGCCGAATTCACGGCCGGGCGCATCTGGCTCGACAGCCTCGGCAGCCCCGCCGAGGTGAGCCTCGTGCCCGGCAATCATGACGCCTATGTGCGCGGTGCGGCGAAACACCGGATCGGCCAGTGGGGCGGCCATATGCGCGGCGACGACGGCGGCAGCGAGTTCCCCTACCTGCGCCGGCGCGGGCCTGCCGCGCTGATCGGTCTGTCGACCGGCGTGCCGACCGGATTTTTTATGGCCACGGGACGGCTCGACGCGCCGCAACTCAACCGGCTTGGTTCATTGCTGGACCAGACGAGAGACGAAGGTCTGTTCCGCATCGTGATGATTCATCATCCACCGGTGAGCGACGCGCCGCGGCAAAAGCGGCTGCTGAATGCCGGGGCGTTCAAGACCGTGCTGGCCGAGCACGGCGCCGAACTGCTACTGCACGGCCACGACCATCTGCGCATGCTCAACTGGCTGAATGGCCCGGCCGGCACGCGCGTACCGGCAGTCGGCGTACCGTCGGCGTCCGCCGCGCCCGACGGCAAACACGAACCCGCGGCCTACAATCTCTACCGCATCGCGGGGGAACCCGGCGCGTGGACATGCGAGGCGGCGTCACGCGGCATCGCGCCGGACGGCGACATGGTCGAGCAGAAACGAACGATGCTGGTTGGTCAGGGCTGACTGAGCAGCGCCAGGATGAACAGCGCAGCAACGCCGGCGATCAGACCGTAGATGAACGTGCCGATGGCATGCCGGCGCCGGCGGCGTTGCTCGACGCGGCGGATCTTCTGCGCTACCGCGCTGCCCATGGCGGCGTCATCGGCGAGCGCGCGCTCGCGCTCGACCAGGCGACGGGCGACGTACCGTTTGATCGCCTGTGCAATCTCCGGCACCTCGTAGGATTCGGCGAGGATCGCGCGCCCGTACCGGGTGTCCTGCACGAACCGGTATTGCCGCTTGTCGCGGCCCATCTCGACATGGGCGATGACGTCCACCCACAGCCGCGGCACGTCGCCCCGGCTGATGCCGCGATCGAACAGCTCGACGTCCGCCGGAATCTGGTTGAACAGGGGGTCGAGGGCGTCGTTGAGCAGTTCCAGCCGCGCCACCTCGGCATCGCGCAGATCGACGACGACGCCGGAACGTTCGGCGGCCTCGATGCGCGCCTCGCGCACCGCGTCCTTGAGTTCACTCGGCGCCTCGACCGGCACGGCCGCGGCTTTCTTGCTGCGTCTCCACATAGGGTAAATTTAGCAAGCCGGCCGTCCCGGCGCAAAGCAAAAAACCGTTGCATTTCAAGGGTATTGGCGGTTAACGCGGCGCCACCCCGTAGGGCGCCGCCCAGCCGAGGCCGTCCTCGGTGCGTCCGCGCGGCCGGTATTCGCAGCCGATCCAGCCCCGGTAGCCGAGCCGGTCCACCGCCTCGAAAACGGCGGGAAAGTTGACCTCGCCCTCGTCCGGCTCGCGCCGCTCGGGAACCGAACCGCATTGCAGATGGCCGATCACCGGGAAGTACTTCTCCAGCCGGCGGATCAGGTCTCCGCCGACAATCTGCACATGATAGAAATCGAACTGCATGCGCAGATTCGGCTTACCGACCTTTTCGATGACGTCGGCGGCATGCTCCACCCGGTTGAGAAAGTAGTTCGGCCGGTCGCGGCCGTTGATCGGCTCGATCAGCAGGGTGACGTTTTTCTCCGCTGCCATATCGGCGGCACGGCTGAGGTTGTCGATATAGACGCGCTCCGCCGCCGGGCGCTGCTCGACCGGCACCATGCCCGCCAGGCAATGCACGGCACTGCCCCCGATCGCCGCGGCGTAGTCGAGCGCGCGGGCAAACGACGCCTGCCAGTCCCGCTCGCGCCCGGGCACCGCGGCGTAGCCGAATTCGTTCACAGGACCGCTCGGCGGCGTATTGACGCCCAGGATGGCGAGCTTGTTGCGCCCGATTGCCGCCTTCACCTCCGATGCCGGCACGTCGTACGGAAACTGCAGTTCGATGGCCTGAAAACCGCACGCGGCGGCGGCGTCGATGCGCTCGAGCAGCGCGCGGTCGGTGAACAGGTAACCGAGATTGGCGGCAAAGCGTGGCATGCCTTCCTCACTTGCAACGGAACACGCAGCCGTATTCATTAGCGGTCCGCCAACCCGAACGCCATCCCCGGAACCCGAAACGATGCCCACCAACGCCGCCTTCCACATCGCCGTGCTGCCGGGCGACGGCATCGGTCCCGAAGTCATGCAGCCGGCGCTGACCGTGCTCGAGCGGGTGGCGACTACCACGCCGAGCCTCGGTTTCCGGTTCACCGAAGGCGCCGCCGGCGCCGGGCACTACAAGGAGACCGGCAAATCGATGCCGGAGAGCACGGTCAAGCTGTGCGCCGATGCCGACGCCATCCTGCTCGGTGCCTGCGGCCTGCCGAGCGTGCGGTATCCGGACAACACCGAGATCATGCCGCAGGTGGAGCTGCGCTTCATCTTCGATCTGTATGCAGGCGTTCGCCCGGCGCGGCTCATTCCCGGCGTGCCGAGCCCGATTGTCGGCGCACATGAAAACGGCATTGATTTCGTGCTGATTCGTGAGTCGACCGAAGGCCTGTTCTCGTCAATGGGCAAGGGCGTGGTGACAAAGGACGATGCGCGCGAAACGCTGGTGATCACGCGCAAGACCAGCGAACGCCTGTTCGACTTCTCCCTGCGACTGGCCGGGCGGCGCAAGGCGCGCGGCGGCAAAGGCCTTTGCACCTGCGTCGACAAGGCCAACGCGTTCAAGGCCTATGCCTTCTTCCGTGACATCTTCGACGAACGTGCGAGGAATTTTCCGGAACTGGAGACCGACCGCGTCTATGTCGACGCCTGCGCCGCCATGATGGTGCGGCGGCCATGGGACTTCGACGTCATGGTGATGGAGAACATGTTCGGCGACATCCTCTCCGATCTCGCCGCCGGCCTGATCGGCGGTCTCGGCATGGCGCCGTCGGCGGATATCGGCGACACCCATGCCGTGTTCCAGCCCTGCCACGGCACCGCGCCCGACATCATGGGACAGGGCAAGGCCAATCCGACCGCGATGATCCTGTCGGCGGCGATGATGCTGGACTGGCTGGCCGACCGCCATGATCAT
>CAZUDR010000070.1:0-10997 GCA_964618715.1 uncultured Undibacter sp.
TTGGTCTTGGCTGGGCTTGTACTGGCAATCCTGGTCCTGTCTGCCCTGACTCTAAAGTCGTGGATGCCCGGCACAAGGCATGTGCTCGGGCCGGCCGAAGGCCGGACCCGAGTGCCGGGCACGACGGTCAATATTCAGAAATCCATCTCCAGCACGTAGAGCCCGCCGGTGTGGCGGTCGACGGTGTAGACGACCTCGCGCTCGTCGACGAAAACGTCGTTGAGCTGCACCGCGCCGACCGGCGTGCCGCTGGGCGGCGGCGGTATGAAGGTCGCCACTTCCTTCGGCTGGTAGGGATTGGAGATGTCGTAGGCGCGCAGGCCGCCGTTGAAGAAGGTGCCGATGACGATCTGGTCGGACTGCCAGGCGGTCGGCACCGCGGCGTTCTCGTGGATATTGTGGGCGCCGAAGCGGCCGCCGCGGTCCTTGAACGCGTCGACCGGCGGCATCGGGCAGGTGGCGATGGAGACCGGGTGGGTCTCGTCGCGCAGGTCAAGGATCCAGATCAGCTTCGGCCAGTCCCTGGCGTTGTTTTCGGTCGACTCGTCGGTGACCAGCAGCAGGTCGCGTTCGAACAATGGCACCGCGGTGTGCATGAAGCCGGTATAGGGCGGCGCGTTGGTCCAGTTGGTGATGACTTTCGGGCTCGACTTGTCCTTGATGTCCATGATGAACATGCCGCCATCGAGATAGCAGAGGTAGAGCCGGTCGGGCCGCTGCGGATAGACGTTGGTGTTGTGCGCACGATAGCCCTTGTCGAGCGGAAGGCGCGGCGGCGGCGTGACGTTGTCTGTCGCCGACGTGCCCGGCTTCCACCAGCGGCCGACCTCCACCGGTTTCGACGGGTTGCGCACATCGATGCAGCGGTAGAACTGGTCATCGAGCGGATGGCTGGGCACGAAGTCGGGGCTGCCCGACGCCATGTGCACGAACTCGCCGTCACAGAACCAGAGCTGGTGGACACCGCGCGAATGCGGGCCCGAGCAATCGAGGAACGAGACCGATTTCGGGTTTTCGGGGTTCGAAATGTCGAACAGCTCAAGGCCGGCCGGCTGCTGGTTCACCTGCTGCGTCTGGTAGGCGACAGCCATGAGATCGCCGGTGACCTCCAGCGAATTCGAACGCATGTAGGGCTTCGGCAGGTCGGTCTGCACCACGACCTTCGGATTGCGCGGATCTGAGACGTCGACGGCGGTGAAGTTCTTCGGCGCGCTTTCGTGCGCCAGCCAGATAATGCGGCGTCCGTCCCTCGCGATCTGCACCGCCATGCCTTCGCCCATGCCGCCGAAGCCGCCGAGATCGTTCTGCGCGAGCAGCTTGAAATTCCAGGTCACGGGCTCGCCTTGGGCGAGCGGATTGTTGGCGGCCGACATTCGCGTCTCCGGATGGCTCTGTTGCCTGTTTGCCTTGTCTCGTGAAAGGGCCGGCGCTGAGGGCGCCGGCCCCGGGTTCTTAGACGAAACGGACTACGCCGTCATCCGGGTCAGGCCATCGCCTTTTTCATGAACTCCGGACGCAGCGCCTTCGACCAGTCGGGCACCGCGGTGATGCGCTTGGCATCGATCAGCACCTTGGCGTGCATGGTCATGTAGTCCTCGAGCCCCTCCGGCCAGCCTGGCGCCACCTCGACGCGCCCGAACGCCTTGTTGAAGGTGTCGCGCGACATCTTGTAGCCCTTGGTGCCGTAGAACTTGTAGACCACGTCGGCCACGTGATCCGGCCGGTCCTTGAAGTCCTTGGCCACCTCGAGCCAGGCCTTCAGGTAATTGACGATGGCGTCGCCGTTCGCGTCGACGAATTCCGGCGTCGCCGCCATGAACACCGGCAGCTTGTCGAAGCTGTAGAAGTCGACCAGCGTGACTGCCAGCCCGTCGGCCTCGGCGATCGAGTTGTAGGGCTCAACGCACACCATGGCATCGACGGTCTTCGCCGCCAGTGCCGCCACCATGTCGTTCACGTTGGTGCGGATTTCCTGGTAGTCGCCCTTTTCCAGCCCGGCCTTGGGCATGATCTGGTTGACGAAGATGTTGCCGTTGGACGAGCCGGTCTGGTTGGCGATCTTCTTGCCCTTGAGTTGCTTGACGTCGGTAATGCCGAGGTCCTTGTGCGCCATCACGCGCGCCGTCTTGCCGACGTTCTCGATCACCGAGATGCCGAGCAGCCCGCCCTTGGAATGGCCGATGATGAAGGACGGACCGGCATAGGTGCCGAGATCGACCTGGCGCGCCACCATCTGCTGCATGGTGAGGTTGCCGGACGGCACAGGGAACTCCTTGATGTCGATGCCGTGCTTTTCCAGCAGGCCCGACTTCACCAGATAGTAGGTCGGCATGCCCCACATGTTCGTCTGGTAACCTTGGCGGATCGTGGTCGCCGCCAGCGCCGCATTGAAGCCGCCGAAACTCGCTCCGAGAACGCTTGCACCGGTCACCGCCAACATCTCCCGGCGGCTCATTCCCGCGTGTAGGATCTTCATGGCTCTTCCTCCGTGTGGTCGTTATGGACCGGCTCCTGGTCCGGTGGTCTTGCTCAGGCCGCCTTGCTGACGCCCTCGCCGAGATCTTGCAGAAGCTGCTTCTGGTAATCGAGGAACTCGTGGCTGAGCGGATCGCGCGGCCGCCGCAATGTGATCGGGACCTCTTTCTTCACCGTGCCCGGATGCGGCGTCATCACCACCACCCGGTCGGCGAGATAGACCGCTTCCGCCACGTTGTGGGTCACGTAGATGATGGTCTTGCGCGTTTCCCGCCACACGTCCGCCAGCAGCCGCTGCATGTCGTCGCGGGTCAGCGCGTCGAGCGCGGCAAAGGGCTCGTCCATCAGCAGCACCGCCGGGTTGTAGGCGAGTGCGCGGGCGATGGCGACGCGCTGCTGCATGCCGCCGGACAGATGATGCGGATAGGAACTGGCGAAGCGCTCGAGCTTGACCAGGCGCAGCTGCTCCATGGCGATCTCCTCGCGCTCGTGCCTGGGCACGCCCTTCATCTCCAGACCGAAGGTGACGTTGCCGAGCGCGGTTCGCCAGGGAAACAGCTGTGCGAAATCCTGGAAGACGACTCCCCGGTCCAGGCCGTATCCGCTGATCGGATTGCCGCCGATCAGGATCTCGCCGGCGGTCGGCGTCAGGAACCCGGCGATGATGTTGAGCAGCGTCGACTTGCCGCAGCCGCTCGGGCCCACCAGGCAGAGAAACTCCGACGGTTCCATGGTGAAGCTCGCGTTCTTCACGCCCTGTACCGGTCCCGACGGCGTCTCGTAGGTAATCGAGACGTCTTTGACTTCGATCTGCGGCATTGCTGGTTTCCTAACCCTTGGCGGCGCGCACCATGCCCCAGCGCTGTACGGTTTTGCGCTCGAGCACGCCGAACACCAGCCGCTCGAACACGAAGCCGATGAAGCCGATCACGATGATCGACGCGAGCATGACGTCGGTCGACAGGAATTCCTTGGCATCGAAAATCACCCAGCCCAGCCCCCAGGCCGAGGCGGCGATCATCTCGGCCCCGATCACCGCGATCCACGAGCGCAGGAAGCCCTGCCGCATGCCGGTGATGATGAAGGGCGACGCACCGGGGATGATCACCTTCCAGAACAGCTTGTGCTCGTCGGCGCCCATCGCACCGGCGGCGCGCAGCCACAGCGGGTTGACCGAGCGCACGCCCGACCAGGTGTTGAACAGGATCGGGAAGGTCGAGGCATAGAAGACGATGAGGATCGTCGTCATGTTGCCGATGCCGAACCAGAGCAGGAACAGCGGCAACAGCGAGAAGGAGGGGATCGGCATCAGCGCGCTGACCAGCGGCAGGAAGAAGTCCTCCACCCGCTTGAATCGCGCCATCAGGATGCCGAGCGGGATGCCGACCACCATGGCGAGGCCGAAGCCGAACAGCACGCGGTAGAGCGTGTACGACGCGTGCCAGACCATGGTGCCATCGGCCAGCATGGCATAGAGCTTCTTCAGGATGGTCGGGATGGTCGGCAGCAGCGCGGGCGCGAAAATCCCCGCGCGCGCCAGCGCCTCGTAGACGGCCGCCGCCAGCAGGATCGACGTCGCCGCGCGTCGCCAGCTGCGCAGCCGCACGCGCCACACGCCCGGCGCGGGCTTGGCGGCAATACCGGTTTCGGCGGTGATCGTGCTCATTCGGCGACCATCCCCCAGCGCACCACGGTGTAGTTCTCGATCTTTTCGAAGACGAGTTTCTCCAGTGCGAGACCGATCATGCCGATCGTCGCGATGCCGGCGAGCATGACGTCGGTGTTGAGAAATTCCCGCGCACCGAAGGTCAGCCAGCCGAGGCCCCAGGTCACCGAGGCCAGCATTTCGACCGCCACCAGAATGCGCCAGGCCTGCGCCAGTCCGAGTCGGAGGCCGGTCAGCATGTAGGGCAGGGCGCCGGGCAGGATGACATGACGGAACAGGCGCTGGTCGTCCGCACCCATCGACTGCGCCGAGCGCAGCCAGATTTCCTTCACGGCCTTTACCCCGGTCCACGAATTGAAGATCACCGGAAAGCTCGAGACCACCGCGACCAGCAGCAGTGCCGACACGTTGCCGAGCCCGAACCAGAGCAGGAACAGCGGCGCATAGGCGAGACCCGGAATGGGCGCGAGGATGCTGACCAGCGGCAGCAGCAGATCCTCCATGCGCCGCGAGCGGCCCATCAGCACGCCGATCGTCACGCCGGCGACAGCTGCCAGCGTGAAGGCGGCGATCAGGCGCAAGAGGGTGTCGAACGCGTGATGCGGCAGGATGCCGTCGAGGGTGAGCCGCACGAATGTCTGCGCGATTTCCTCCAGCGGAGGAAACAGCCGGTGATGAAAGATGCCGCTCCAGGCGGCGATCTCCCAGGCCACGCCCAGCACGATGAACGGAAACGCATTGCGCCAGATCGCGCGCAGCCGCTCTGCGCCACGGCCCGCATTGGGCGTCGCGGCTATGGTGACGGCATCCTGCATGGTGCCGGCAGGGCTTTCCTCCTGGTAATCGGCGCAGCCTCTTTATCGGGCCTTGTGCCGGCGGCCGGGTTCCCGGCCTGGTCGCAAGGATAGTTCGCCTGTGCGGTGTCCCACAAGCACTCGCGGCAAAGTGCATCAGCCCCATGCATCGGCCACGTGCCTGCCCCGCGAACCAACGGCGAATGATGCTGGCGTGGCAGCGCCAGAACCGGTAAAGCCGCCCCGATCGCCCGAAGGGCGCCGTGTGCAACGGGAGTGTTTCGCGATGTCGAAGAATACGCTGAAGGTCGGCTGGATTGGTGCCGGACGGATGGGACTGCCGATGGCGGAGCGTCTGCTCAAGGCCGGCTACGATGTCTCGGTGTGGAACCGGACCAGGGCCAAGGCCGAGCCGCTCGCCAAATCCGGCGGCAAGATCGTCGACCGGATCGCCGATCTTGCGTCCTGCGACGTGGTCTTCTCCATCGTGTCCACCGGCAAGGATCTGGCGGAGGTATCGCTGGGTGCCAGCGGTCTCGCATCCGCCGGCGGCAAGCTGCCCGGCATCCTGGTCGACTGCTCCACCATTTCGGTCGAGGAATCCGCCGATATCCGCAAGCGGCTGAAGGAGAAGGGCTGCGACTACATCGCCGCGCCGGTGTCCGGCAACGCCAAGGTGATCAAGTCCGGCAAGCTGTCCGCCATCATTTCCGGCCCGGAGGCGGCCTGCAAGACGGTGATGCCGCTGGTGGAGGCGATCGCACCGCGCGGCGTGTCGTATGCCGGCGAGGGCGAGCTCGCCCGCGTCTGCAAGATCGCGCACAACGTCATGCTCGGCGTGGTGATCGAGAACCTGATCGAGATCACGCTGCTCACCAACAAGATGGGCGTGCCGCGCCACGAGTTCCTGGCATTCCTCAACAACAGCGTGATGGGCTCGATGTTCACCGCCTACAAGTCGCCGGCGCTGGTCAACCTCGACTGGACCACCACCTTCACGCCGGAGCTGCTGCGCAAGGACCTCGACCTTGGTCTCGAACTCGCCCGCGAGATGGACGTGCCGATGCCGGTGACGGCGGCGACCCGCGAGGTGCTGCAGGGCCATTTCGGCGCAGCCACGCTGCAGAAGAATCCGGAGGAGTATCTGCAGAAGGATTTTGCCGCGCTGATGGAAACCATGGCCATCGGTGCCGGAATGAAACTCGCGTCGGAAAACAAGAACGTGCCGACCGGACTGGAGAGCTGACCGCGGCCGGTCGATCCGGCCGCGTGCGGTAATGACTTTCCGTCCGCGAAAAAAAAGGGCCGCTCGCGCGGCCCGTCGTGCACCGAGTGGGAAAATTCGCCACCAGTCGTGTCCTTGGGAGGCGAAGGTGGCTGTGCACGTGGCGGCAGTGAAGCGAGGCGAAACGCCGATCACAAGTAAATTACCTGTAAATTTGCGGTGGATTTTGCCAGCCACGATAACGCATCATTCGTCAACGATCGGAAATGGCGCGGCACGCGCCCGGGAGGACTGACCAGCCATGACCTACAAGCTCTACAATGCGCCGCAGTCGACCTGCAGCCAGCGCGTCCGCTTCGTGCTCAACACCAAGCAGCTGCCTTACGAGGAGGTTCGCCTCAACCTGCTGGCCGGCGATCAACTCAAGCCCGACTATCTCAAGCTCAATCCCAACGGCGTGGTGCCGACCCTCGACCACGACGGCCAGATCGTCATCGATTCGACCGTCATCACCGAATACCTCGACGAGGTCGAGCCGGAAGAAAGCTTCACCCCGGAGGATCCGGTGAAGCGTGCACACATGCGTGCGCTGATGCATTTCATCGACGAGATGCCGGCCGCCGCCGTGCGCGTGCCGACCTTCAACCTCGCCTTCCTGCCCAACTTCCAGAAGATGAGTCGCGAGGACTTCGTCGCCATGGCGGAATCGAAGCCGTTGCGCAAGGAATTCATGATGACCATGGGGCAGACCGGCTTCCCCAAGGCCGAGATGGACTCAGCACTCGCCCGCCTGCGCCGCGCCTGGGAGCGTATGGAGGCGGAGATCGAGGCGAGCGGCGGACCATGGCTGCTCGGCAAGGACATCACGCTCGCCGACGTGGCGGTAATGCCGGCGCTGGTGCGCATGGACGATCTCGGCATGCCGGACTGGCAGGACCTGCCGCGGGTGAAGACGTGGTTCGACAACATCCGCGCCCATCCCTCGTTCAAGACGACCTATTACGAGGGATCGCTGCTGTCGGAGAAATTCCCGCATCTGCGCGAGCGGCAGGCCAAAAGCGCGTAGCGCGGGGGCGCGGAGGGGACTGCAACAAGCTCGGAGCATTGCCGGAGATGCTCACCGCCGCCCGCAACGAGATGCTCACCCGCGTCGGGCCGGGCACGCCGATGGGCGACCTGCTGCGGCGCTACTGGATGCCGGTCGCCGGCGCCAGCGAGTTCACGCCGGAGAAGCCGATCAAGCCGGTGCGCCTGCTCGGCGAGGATCTCGTGCTCTACAAGGACCGGGGCGGCCGCTTCGGCCTGGTCGGGCGCAACTGCTCGCACCGCGGCGCCGACCTGACTTACGGCACGGTCGAGGACACCGGCATCCGCTGCTTCTATCACGGCTGGAAGTTCGACGCGGCCGGCGCCTGCATCGAGCAGCCCTACGAGGACGTCGCCAATCCCAATCCGAAAAGCCGCGACGGCTGCGCCATCACCGCCTATCCGGTGCGCGAGTGCGCCGGCCTGCTCTGGGTCTATATGGGGCCGCAGCCTGCACCCGAACTGCCGGTGTGGGAGCCGTTCACCTTCGAGAACGGCTTCCGCGAGATCGTGCTCGCCGACGTTCCCTGCAACTGGTTCCAGTGCCAGGAGAACTCCATCGACCCGGTGCATTTCGAATGGATGCACGAGAACTGGAGCGCGCAACTGCGCGGGCAGGACAAGCGCGCCGCACGCCATCTGAAGATCGCCTATGACGAATTCGAGCACGGCTTCGTCTACCGCCGTATCCGCGAGGGCGGCAGCGAGGCCGATCCCAACTGGTCGGTGGGCCGCGTCGCACTGTGGCCGAACGGCTTTTATCTCGGCATGCATTTCGAATGGCGCGTGCCGGTCGACGACGAGAACACGCTGAGCATTTCATGGTTCTTCATGCGCGTGCCGAAAGGCCGCGAGCCCTATGTGCAGGGCGAGGTGCCGACCTGGGTGAGCCCGGTGCGCGACGAGCACGGCCGCTGGATCGACAGCCACGTCATCAACCAGGACATCATCGGCTGGGTCGGGCAGGGCCGCATCGCCGACCGCACAAAAGAAAATCTTCGCTCCAGCGACCTCGGCATCGTCGAGATGCGCAAGCGCTTCTTCGCCGACATGGACAGGGTGGCCAGGGGTGAGGACCCGTCCGGCATCATCCGCGATCCGGCGAAGGCGGGTTGCGTCCCGCTGCCCGACGTCATGCGCAAGTACAATGTCGACGGGGTGCCGCTGGCCGACTACGACAGGCATCCGCTGCTGAAGGAGCGGCTCGCCGGCTTCCGCCACCACTACGGCCAGCCGGCGCAGGTGCGCCGTGATTTCGAAAAGGCAATGGGAATCTAGAAGCCGGTATATAATGTCCGGTACCGGAAGGCCGGATGCCAGGGCATGGATCTCTTCAGCATCATCCTCATGCTGTGCGTCGGCAACACCGTGGGCTGGCTCGCCGGCATCTACGTACAGGGCGGCCTTCTCGGCATCCTCGGGGATGTCATCGTCGCGACGGTGGGCGCGCTGGCGGCGGGTTTCGTCTACCGGCAATTCGGGCCGGAAGCCGGCGCCGTCGGCCTGCTGGCGGCCGGCATCGTGGCGGCGGCACTTGCGGTCGTGCTGTGGCGCCTGTTCGCGCCCGCCGCCCGCTAGCTACTCCGCCGCGTCCGGCGCCGCCTCGTCGAGCGGCGCGGTGCCTGCGTCGTAATCGTAGAGCCAGCCGCCGTCGGTGCGCTGCCGCATCCACACGTTGCGGTGGGAGGTGAGCTGGATCTGTGCCGTGCGGGCGCGCCGGTGCGCCTCGAAGGTGCGGAAGGCGCTGCCAACGTCCTCGAAGCCGAAGCGCGCCAGGCAGCGCGACATGACCATGGCGTCTTCCATCGCCTGCGCCGCGCCCTGCGCCATGGTCGGCGTCATCGGATGCGCGGCATCGCCCATCAGCACGACGCGACCCTCGCTCCAGCGCGGCATCGGATCGCGGTCGGCGATCGCCCATTTGTGCACGGCAGGGCAGGCCTCCAGCACGCGCGTCACGTCGGGGTGAAAACCGGTGAAGGCGGCGCGCAGTTCGCCGAGATCGCCCATCGCCGACCACGAATCCAGTTTCCACTCCGGGTCCGGCACGCTGGTGACGAAATAGAGTTCGTCCCTGCGCGGGTTGACGTAATAGATCACGATGTGGCGATCCGGCCCCCACCATTTGCAGTTGTCGTCGAGCACGAGGCCGTTCAGGCGCGACGCGGAAAAGACCGTGCGGTAGGCAACGTTGCCGGTGAAGCGCGGCTGCTCCGGGCCGAACAGGATCTCTCGCGCGCGCGAGTGCAGGCCGTCGGTGGCGATCAGGATGTCGGCGCTGGCAGAACTGCCGTCGGCGAATTTCAGCGACACGCCCGCACCGTTCCGGGTCAGGTCGGTGAGGCGCCTGTCGAGTGCAATCACCGCTGACGGAACGCGCGACAGCAGCGCCGCGTGCAGGTCACCGCGGTGGCCAAGCAGATAGGGCGCGCCGTGCCGCTGCTCGGCCTCGCTGCCGAGCGGCAACTCGTTCTGCATGTCGCCGGTGTCCCAGGTCCGGTTGCGCCAGTAGCGCGGCTGGAAGGCAACACGGCGGATGTAGGATTCGAGATTGAGCGCGCGCAGCACCCGCACGGCGTTCGGACTCATCTGGATGCCGGCGCCGACCCGGGCAAAGGCCCGGGTCTGCTCATAAACCGTCACGTCACAGCCGGCGCGGGTGAGCAATACGGCCATGGTCAGCCCGCCCATGCCGGCGCCCAGCACTGCGATTTTCGGTTTTGCCGCCATGGAACGCCCGCTCTGCTTGCGCCGCGCACCGTACCACGATTGCGATTACGGGTGATCAATCCGTTCCGCGGCGCGACCGCGCACAAAAGGAAACGCCGGGCGAATGCCCGGCGTCCCTTCTAGTCGCGTACGTTGGCGGTCCGGCCTAGTTGCTGGATCCGGTCGTCGATTTCGGCGCGTCCGGCTTCGGCACGTCCATTTTCGGTGCTTCGACCTTCAGCGTCGTCGTGTCGCCGCCGCCGTTGCCGATCATGCCGGTAGCGAACAGGATGCCGCCACCCACAAGGATCACGATCAGCGCGCCGACCAGAACGCCGAGCACGCCGGTTCCGCCGCTGTTGCCTTCGGCCATTGTTGCCTCCTCGTTGTCTCGGGAGGTTAAGCGGCGAAGGTACGATTTGGTTCCCGGACGGGAACCGGCAATTCCTAGCTCGCCAACCACGCGATCAGCCGCAGAACCGGATAGCCGAACACCGCATCGACTCGCTCGGTCGCCGCCCGCACACCGGCCGGCATCTGGTCGGTGTAGCCGATCGCCATTGCGATGATGATGAGCAGCAGCGCCGCCGCTGATCCGTAGAAGAGCCGCATCCAGCGCGCACGGGTTTCCGCCCTCTCCGCGGGCGAGACATAGCGTGGCACGGTCGGGTTGATGCGCCGCCTCAGGGGCGGCGGCTTGTCCTTGCGGGCCATCACTTCACCAGCCACCGTGCAGCGGGAACGCGGTCGACCTCTCCCCGCAAGCGGGGAGAGGTAACCGGCCTCAATACTTCGCGCTGATCGGCAGTTCTTCCGCCGGGAACAGCGAGATCAGGCGGCAGCCCTTGTCGGTGACCACGACCTCTTCCTCGATGCGCGCGGCGGAATAGCCGTCGGTCGCCGGCGCCCAGGTCTCGATCGCGAACACCATGCCTTCCTTGATCTCGGTCGGGTGATCCATCGACACCACGCGCGAGATAATCGGCCGCTCGTGCAGGTTCAGGCCGAGGCCGTGCGCGAATTGCAGGCCGAAGGCCGCCAT
>CAZUDR010000071.1:0-10993 GCA_964618715.1 uncultured Undibacter sp.
CCTTCATGCGGGTGCGGATGGAGTCGATCACCTTCCCGCGCAGCATGATGTTGTCGTGCAGTTTCTCGCGGCGCAGGTCGAGGAAGCGGTACTTGAGCCGGATGTCCTCCGGATAGTCTTGCTCGCCGAACACCGGCATCGGCAATTCGGCGGCCGGCCCCAGCACCTCGATCTCGTCGATATAAACCTCGACCTCGCCGGTCGGCAGTTCGGGGTTGAGCGTGCCCTCGGGGCGCTGACGCACCTTGCCGTCGATGCGGATGACCCATTCCGACCGCAGCTTCTCGGCCAGTGAAAATGCCGGGCTGTCGGGATCGGCCACCACTTGTGTAATGCCGTAATGGTCACGCAGATCGATGAACAGCACGCCGCCATGGTCACGGATGCGGTGACACCACCCGGCAAGGCGCACCGTCTGGCCGATGTCGCCCGCGCGGAGCGCGCCGCAGGTATGTGAGCGATAGCGATGCATGAGCGATGATTCGGGACGTCCTGGCGGGTCCGGGGGGTGATTCAGCGCCGGTCTGAGGCGGCGCGAAAAGCGCATGGGGGTTCGGCTTTGTCAAGGCAACCCCCCTTCCGGCGGCACCCCCCGCTTACGCTATAGTCTCCCGGGGATTGCACCGCCGCGGACCGCCGTGGTCCACGGGGTCAGCAGAGTAACGAGTACAGAGAGCCTGCTCATGCGACGACTGCTCATCCTGACCGTGCTGCTGGCCATCGCGGCCCAGACGGCCGCCGCCGCCACCCTCGACCGCGTGCGCGAGACCGGCACATTCCGCATCGGCTACCGCGCCGACGCCAGGCCCTATTCCTACCAGGACGACAAGGGCAAGCCGGCCGGCTACGTCGTCGATCTGTGCAAGGAGGTGGCGCTCGCGCTGGGACCGGGCGTTCGGGTGGACTACGTGCTGGTGCCGGCCGACCGGCGATTTGCGGCCGTGCGTGACGGCGAGGTCGACATCCTGTGCGATCCGAGCTCGATCACGCTGGCGCGCCGCGAACTGGTCGACTTCTCGCTGCCGACCTATCTGGACGGCGCCGCCGTGCTGTCGCGGTCCTACAGCCCCATCCGGCGTTTCGAGGACCTGGGCGGAAAACGCGTCGGCGTGCTGACCGGCACCACGACGGAACGGGTGCTGCGGGACTCCCTGCAGAAGCTCGGCCTCGAGGCCAACGTCGTGGCGGTGCGCGACCACCGCAACGGCATGGAACTGGTGTGGGACGCCAAGATCGACGCCTACATCGCCGACCGCGGCATCCTTGCCGCGATGCTGCGCGAAGGCGGCCGCCCCGGCTTCGCGCTGAGCAAGCATTACTTCAGCTACGAAACCTACGGGCTGGCGCTGCCGCGCGGCGATATCGAGTTCCGCTTGCTGGTGGACAAGACACTGGCCCGGCTCTATCGATCCGGCAGGATCAAATCCATTCTGTCCAGGACATTCGGCAATGAGCCGATGGATGACACCCTGAGCACGATGTTCCTGATCAATGCCCTGCCGGAATGACCGACGTGAAACCGCCCAAGAACAAGAAAAGGACTGCGTCGGCAAACACGAGGACGACTGCGGAAGCAACGGTCGAAACGCTGCTCGCTCACGGGCTCGACGCCGTCTATGCGCTGCCCGGCGTGCACAACGATCATCTGTTCGACGCCTTCCAGCGCGCCGGCGACAGGTTGCGCGTCGTCCACACCCGTCACGAACAGGGCGCCGCCTATATGGCGCTGGGCGCCGCGCTGGCAACCGGCCGCCCGCAGGCCTACGCGGTCGTGCCGGGACCGGGGCTGCTCAATTCCGGCGCCGCACTGATTACGGCCTACGGCATGAACGCGCCGGTGCTCGGACTGATCGGCCAGATTCCGGAAGGCGCCATCGGGCGCGGCCTCGGCCACCTGCACGAAATCCGCGACCAGGCCGGCATCATCCGTCGGCTTGTCGATCACTATGCCCATATCGACGGTCCCGGTGACGCCAGCACGAAAACGACCGGGGCAATCCAGGCGATGGCAGGTGGACGGCCGGGCCCTGCCGCGCTGGAATGCGCCATCGACGTGTGGGGAAAGAGCGGCCGCGCGCCGATCGCGACGCCGGCTCCGCCGCGACCGCCGAAAATCAGCGACGACGCGCTGCGCAGCGCCGCGCGATTGCTCGGCAAGGCCAAACGCGTCCTCATCGTTGCCGGCGGCGGCGCGCAGGATGCGTCGCTGGAGGTCACCCTGCTCTCCGGCATGCTGCAGGCGCCGGTGCTCTCCTATCGCCGCGGGCGCGGGGTGCTCGATGACCGGGATCCGTTCAGCGTCAATCTCCCCATCGGGCGTGACCTGTGGGGCGAAGCCGACGTCGTGCTCGCGGTCGGGACGAGGCTGCTCAATCCGGTCACCCATTGGGGAATCGACCGCAAGCTCAGGATTGTGCGCGTCGACGCCGATCGCGAGGAGCCGGGGCGTCTCGGCAAGCCGGCGGTAGCGCTGATCGGCGACGCCAGGCCGATCCTGCGCCGGCTGATCGACGAACTGGCCAGGGTCAATCCGCGCCGCGCATCGCGCCGCGAGGAGATGCAGCAGCGCCAGGCCGGGATGCGCAAGCGGCTGGAGAAGCTCGGACCGCAACTCGCGTTCCTCGAGGCCATTCGTGCCGAACTGCCCAATGACGGCATTTACGTCGACGAGGTGACGCAGATCGGTTTCGCCGCCCGCCTGGCCTTTCCCGTCTACAAGCCTCGCACCTTTCTCTCGCCGGGATATCAGGACAATCTCGGCTGGGGCTATGCCACGGCGCTCGGCGCGCAGCACGCGCGACCCGACGTGCCGGTCCTGTCGATCAACGGCGATGGCGGCTTTCTCTACACGGCCAACGAACTCGCCACCGCGGTGCGCCACAAAATTCCGCTGGTCGCCGTGGTTTTCGTTGACGATGCCTTCGGCAATGTCCGCCGCATCCAGCAGGAGCAGTTCGGCAACCGGCTGATCGCCTGCGACCTGACAAATCCGGATTTCGTCAGATACGCCGAAAGTTTCGGCGCCGTGGGCCTGCGGGCGCGCGGCCCGGACGAGCTGCGCGATTGTCTGCGCACGGCGTTTGCCCGCCGCGAACCGACGGTCATCGAGGTGCCGGTCGGACCAATGCCCTCGCCCTGGGAGTTCATCCACATGCCCCGTGTGCGCGGACGCTAAACGCTTTTGCCCCTGTCGCGCCGGAGATAGGCTCACCGCAGCAATGAATCTGATCACCACCACCGGGGACCTTGCCGACGTTTGCACGCGGATGGCGCGGCATCCCTACGTCACCATCGATACCGAGTTCCTGCGCGAATCGACCTACTATCCCCTGCTCTGCGTGGCGCAGATGGCGAGCCCCGACGAGGCGGTGGTGATCGACGCGCTGGCCGACGGCATCGATCTTGCGCCGTTCTTCGCCCTGATGACGGACGAAAGCGTGGTCAAGGTGTTCCACGCCGCACGGCAGGACATCGAGATCGTGTGGAATCTGGCCGGCAAGATCCCGCACCCGATCTTCGACACCCAGGTCGCCGCCATGGTGCTGGGCTATGGCGATTCCATTTCCTACGACCAGCTGGTTCAACGCATCACCGGCGACACCCTCGACAAGTCGAGCCGCTTTACCGACTGGACGCGGCGTCCGCTCACCGACACGCAGATCGCCTATGCGCGCTCCGACGTCACCCACCTGCGCGACGTCTATCTCAAGCTGGCAGAAGATCTCGACAAGCGCGGGCGCACCAACTGGGTCGAAGCGGAAATGGGCGTACTCACCTCGCCGGAAACCTACCGCATGGAACCCGCGCGAGCATGGGAAAGGCTGAAAACCCGGGTCCGCAAGCCGAAAGACCTTGCCGTGCTGATCGAGGTCGCGGCCTGGCGCGAACAGGAGGCGCAGAATCGCGACGTGCCGCGTTCGCGCGTGCTCAAGGACGAGGCGGTCGGCGACATTGCCGTGCAGCATCCGACCACGATCGAGCGCCTCGGCCAGCTGCGTTCGCTGCCCAAGGGCTTCGAGCGCTCGCGCTGGGGTGAGCAGATCGTGGAGGCGGTCAGGCGCGGGCTTGAACGGGACGTAAAGTCGCTGCCGAGGCTTGAGCGTTCGCGCGCGGCGCAGAACGGAGCCGCCACTGTCGAGTTGCTCAAGGTGTTGCTGCGCATGACGGCGGAGCGCCACGGTGTCGCCGCCAAGGTGATCGCCACCGTCGACGAACTCGACCGCATCGCTGCCGACGACGATGCCGACGTCCCGGCGCTGAAGGGCTGGCGGCGCGAACTGTTCGGTGACAAGGCGCTGGCGCTCAAGCACGGCAAGCTGGCGCTGGCGGTGGAAAGGAACCGCGTCGTGACGGTCGAGAAAGGCTAGCGCCTACGTCTCGATCACCGGCTCGCGTCCGATCAGACGCGCGAGCTGGCGCACCCGGTTCCACAGCCGGTCGCCTGCCAGCCCGCGGGATTTGCCGTGCAGGGTCAGCACCAGTTTGCCGCGCCGGATTTTCATGGGCGTCTTTGGCAGGACACCGCCCTGCCCCGCCGTCAGGATATAGGCAACCCGCATGGCGGCGCCGAGCACGCGCGCGCGGTCGAGGATGCGGGTGGTGGCAAGCTCGCGCAACCGCGGCGACAGTTCGTCCTCGCTCAGGCCCGCATGGCGGAAATAGACCGACAGCGCGAGATAGGCGCGGCCCGGATGATCGACCGCGATGAACGCGCCGTTGGCGATGATGTTCATCGACTGCTCGCCGCGATAGTCCGGATGCGCGCGCCAGCCGATATCGCCGAGCAGGCAGGCCGCGTGGCGCAGGCGGCGTTCCTCAGCCGTTTCCTCGATGCCGGAGGACTGCATCAGCCGGTCGGTCCAGTCGATCAGTTCCTCGCCGTGACGTGGCGAGCGCGAACGCAGCACGTTCAGATCCGCCGCCGCCTCGATCAGCGGATCGCGGGCGCGCTCCTTCGCCTTCAGCAGGGAATACAGAAGCCCCTCGCGCACGCCGAGCACCGAGACAACGACCTCCTTCGGCCTGGCGGCCTCGAGCAGGTGCTCCAGGACCAGTGCCGCATACGGCAGCAGCGGCCGACGGGCGGCATTCACGACCTCGATCTTCGACAGGCTTTCGGTATCGACCCGGTGCACGAGGCGCGAGAACTCCAGCGCCTCGCGCGCGGAAATGCGATAATTGTGCATCACGTGGAACGGATAGCCCGTCTGCCACATGTGCAGCCGCGCCAGCGCGCGCCAGGTGCCGCCTACCGCGTAGAAGGTGCGCCCCTCGCCCTCGTCGAGCAGATCGAGATCCTCGAAGATTCCGGAGACAAATTTTTCCGCCTTCTTGATCGACTTGCCGGCGATGTCCTGCAGGGCGAGGCCGCCCAATGGCAGCGTCAGCCCGTGGCGCACGCGGGCGCCGTGCACGTCGATCAGTTCGAGCGAGCCGCCGCCGAGATCGCCGACGATGCCGTCGGGCCTGTGGATACCCGAGACGACCCCCTGCCCCGTGAGAATGGCCTCGCGCGTGCCGGAGAGCGTCTTGATCGGGGTGCGGCAGATACGCTCGGCCTGGGCGATGAAGGCGCGGCCGTTGCGCGCATCGCGGCAGGCCGCGGTGGCGATCGCCCAGATACGCTTGACGCGCAACGTATCGCAGAGCGCGCGGAAGCGCCTCAACTCGGCGAGCGCGGTATCGATCGCGTCCTGCGCGAGGAGGCCCGTGGTCTGCACCTCGCGGCCGAGACCGGCCAGCACCTTTTCATTGAAAATCGGGGTCGGCGCCCGCGTCAGCCCTTCGTAGATCACCAGACGGACCGAGTTGGACCCGATATCGATGACCGCGATTGGCGGCCCGTGGTCGAGCCGCCCCTTGGCGGACGGGACGATTGCGGGCGAGCGCTTACGCGCCCTTGAAGAGGCGGCGTATAAGGCTGCGCGGGGACGATTCTTTGAGTGATTTGCCACGGCCCGACAAGCTCGGATTGGTCATGAAATACTTGTGGGCATTGAACGGTTCCTCGCCCGGTTCGGCCTTTATGCGCGTGGAACTGCCATCCGGCAACAGATCCCAACTCTGCTCGTTGTCCATCAGATTCGCGACCATAATCTGGTCCAGAATCTGCTCATGCACAGTCGGATTGGGGATCGGGCACAGGGCCTCGACGCGGCGGTCGAGGTTGCGCGGCATCATGTCGGCGGAGGAAATATAGACCACCGCCCTGGCGTGCGGCAGCCGGTGACCGTTGCCGAAACAGTAAATACGGCTGTGCTCGAGGAAGCGGCCGACGATCGACTTCACCCGTATGTTGTCGGACAGGCCCGGGACTTCGGGCCGCAGGCAGCAGATGCCGCGCACCACCAATTCGATGGGCACGCCGGCGCTCGAGGCATCATACAGGGCGTCGATGATGTCGGGGTCGACCAGCGAATTCATCTTCATCCAGATCGCCGCCGGCTTGCCGGCCCTGGCGTGGGCGACCTCCTGCGCGATGTGATCGAGAATCCGGCTGCGCAGATTGATCGGCGAGATCGCCATGCGCTCCAGCCCGGCCGGCTCGGCATAGCCGGTGATGTAGTTGAAAATGCGCGCGACGTCGCGGCCAATGACCGTGTCGGCAGTGAAAAACGACAGATCGGTATAGATGCGCGCGGTCACCGGATGATAGTTCCCGGTGCCGACGTGAACGTAGGTGGCGAGGGAGCCCGCCTCCCGGCGTACGACCAGCGACAGCTTGGCGTGGGTCTTCAGCTCGATGAAGCCGTAGACCACCTGCACGCCGGCACGCTCGAGGTCGCGCGCCCAGCGGATATTGGCCTCCTCGTCGAAGCGCGCCTTGAGCTCGACCAGGGCGGTGACCGACTTGCCAGCCTCCGCGGCCTCGACCAGCTGCTTGACGATCGGCGATTCCGCGCTGGTGCGGTAGAGCGTCTGCTTGATAGCGACGACATCGGGATCGCGCGCGGCCTGCTGCAGGAACTGGACCACCACGTCGAAGGATTCATAGGGGTGGTGAACGACAAGGTCCTTCTGCCGGATGGCGGCAAAGCAGTCACCGCCATGATCGCGAATACGCTCCGGATAGCGCGGATTGTACGGAACGAACTCGAGGTCCGGCCGGTCGAGCCTGGTGAGCTGGGAGAGATCGTTGAGTGCAAGCACGCCGTCGACCAGGAAAACCTCGTCATCGGCGACGGCCAGCGCCCGCTGCACGAAGATCCGCAGCTCGTCCGGCATCTTGGCGTCGAGCTCGAGCCGGATCACCGAGCCGCGTCGACGCTGCTTGAGCGCGGTCTCGAAGGTGCGCACCAGGTCTTCGGCCTCTTCCTCGATTTCGACTTCCGAGTCGCGGATGAGACGGAAGGCGCCCCGCCCGGTCACCTTGTAGCCGGGAAAAAGGCGCCCGATGAATTGCTGCGTCGCCTCCTCCAGGGCGATCAGGCGGATGTCCTGGGAGCCGCTGCCCGGCAGCCTGATGAAGCGCTCGATCTTCTGCGGCATGCGAATCAGCGCGTTCATCGCCTTGCCGTCACGCTGACGCGAGAGCTGCAGCGCCAGCGAGAAGCCAAGATTGGGAATGAAAGGGAACGGATGCGCCGGATCGATCGCCAGCGGCGTGAGCAGCGGAAATACGTGGGTGAGGAAATGGTCTTCCAGCCAGCCGTGCTCGTCCTTGCTGAGATCCGCGCCCTCGACCAGGGTCACACCGACCTCGGCGAGTTCGGGACGCAATTCGATCCAGCGCTGCTGCTGGTCGCTGGCCAGTTGGGCGACGGCGGCGACGATGGTGACAAGCTGTTCTGACGGCGTGAGCCCGTCCGGGCTCCGCGTCATGATGCCCTCGCGCACCTGACCCTTCACGCCGGCAACGCGCACCATGAAAAATTCGTCGAGATTGTTGGCGGAGATCGACAGGAAGCGCACCCGCTCGAGCAGCGGATGATGCGCGTTGGCGGCCTCCTCGAGAACCCGGCGGTTGAAATGCAGCCAGGACAGTTCGCGGTTGATGAAACGTTCGGGACGCTGTCGCAGATTCGGTTCGGCGGCGGATTCGGAAACCGAGGAAGCCTGCTCCCGGTTCTGGACGGGGGCAATTTCCTCTTCCGGGGCAACAGCTTGTCCGCGATCTGCCATCACAAAAGGCAATGGTTCAAGTGTGGAACGCTAGTCAACAATAATGGCGGCTGGATGACAGTTCGCGCCCGAAACCGCCCGCTCGTCAAGGTGCGGGACCGCGAAACAGCTCCGCCGCCAGCGCCCGCGTGACGGGCCGGTGCTGGCGCATGGCTTCCTGGTCGATGCGCGAGACAGCCGCGCGGGCGGCGGCGAAGGAGCGCTCGATACGGTTTGCCAGATAACTGACCAGCGCCTCGTCGACACTGAGCTGCCGGTCGGCGGCTAGCTTGACGATGAGGGAACGCAACAGCTGATCATCAGGGGGCGCCAGCGCGACCGCAGGTACCGCGCGCAGCCGCGACGCAAGATCCGGAAGCGCCGCAGGAAACATCGCGGGCGGCGTGCGCATGGTCATCAGCACGAAGGCCCCCTCCTCGCGCGCGAGGTTCAACAGGTGAAACAGCGCGCGCTCGTCGAGCGTTGCCGGCTCCAGATCCTCCAGCACCAGCGCTCCGGTGGCAAACGCGGCCGGGAGATCGGTTTCACCCAGCAACCTGGCCGACAGCACGCGCGCGCCCGCCGTCTCCGCCCAGACAGCGGCGAGATGGCTTTTGCCCGATCCCTCCGGTCCGGCCAGTGCCATCACGCGTGCCGGCCAGTCCGGCCACCGCTCCACCAGCCCGAGCGCGGCCGCATTCGAGGGGCCGGCGAGAAAATCCTCACGCGCGAAACTTTCGGCATGCCCGAGTGCGAGAACCAGCTGCAACGGCGATACGGGGTGATCCATGGCAGCTAACCCGGTGTCTGACCGGTATAGATCGAACTTTGCCGATACTGGTCCATTGCGAACCGTGCGAGCACACCGATGGTGGCCGCAAGGGGCACGGCCACCAGCAAGCCGACGAAGCCGAACAGATAACCGAACGCGAGCAGCGAGAAGATGATCCACACCGGATGCAGACCGACGCTGTCGCCCACCAGCTTCGGCGACAGGAAGTTGCCTTCCACGAACTGGCCGAAGAGGAAGATGGCCAGCACCAGAATGATGGAACCGTAGTCCGGCCAGAACTGCGCAATGGCGACGCCGATCGACAGTATCAGTCCGGTCATCGAGCCAACATAGGGAATGAAAGTGATCAGGCCCGAGATCAATCCGATGAGCAGGCCGAAGTTGAGCCCGGCAAGCGTAAGCGCGATCGCATAGAACGAGCCAAGGATGATACAGACGGCCGACTGGCCGCGCACGAAGCCGGCGATGGAGGCATTTATTTTACGCGTGAGCTCGTGCACGGTCTCGCGCTGCGCGACCGGCACCCATCCATCGACCGTGTCGATCATCCGGTGCCAGTCGTAAAGCAGATAGAAGGCCACCACCGGCGTAATCACCACCAGCGAGAACAACGACACCAGGGCACGTCCGCCCGACCACAGCGATTCCAGAAATGCGGTAATCCAGCCCGCCCCCTGCGTCACCAGTTCGCCGAGCGACTCGCCCGGATCGAAACCGGCGCCGATCAGTTTCTCCATCCAGGGCCGGCTCTGCTCTATAACCAGTTTTTGCAGCTTGCCCACGTACTCGGGAATGCTGGCAACGAACGAGGCCAGCTGGCTGCCGATAATCGGCGCGATCAGCAGGATCAGCAATACAAAGGCGAGCACGACGACTGTGATGATCAGCAGCGAAGCGACAGCCCGGTGGAGCCCCAGGCCCTCCAGCCGGTCCGTCAACGGCGTCAGCAGATAGGCGATGGCGATGCCGGCGATGAACGGCAGCAGGATGTGCGCGAGCAGCCAGAGCAGAAAGATGAAGACAGCAAGTGCGACCAGCCAGAATCTCACCTGCCGCCGGAGCGGTGCGCCGCGGATGTTCGGCGATCCGGACGGGTTGGACGGTTTGTTGCTCACTGGCCGGCCATGGCGGTGTTCATGTGGCGCACCCATTCGATCAGGTAGGCAGCAATCGACAACAGGCTGAGGACGGCTACGATTGCCATCAACACGTAGTCGAGCGGCGTCACATCGACGTGGAAGCCGAGCGAGCCGAGCACCACGCAGGCGAACACGATCTGCGCTGCCGTGTTAAGCTTGGACACCACCAGCGGCCGTACCTTGAGCGGGCTTCCCACCAGCCAGGACAGCACGAAGCCGCCGACGATCATGATGTCGCGCGAGACAACAAGGATCACCAGCCAGCCCGGAATCAGTCCGTTGATCCCCAGGGTGACGTAGATCGAAACGATCAGGGCCTTGTCGGCGAGCGGGTCGAGATAGGCGCCGAGCACGCTGGTCATATTGAACCGTTTGGCCAGGAAGCCGTCGACGGCGTCGCTGATCCCGGCGACCAGAAACAGGACGAAAGCGATCCACATTGCCCCGGACGCGATCGCCCAGACTACAATCGGAACCAGCAGAATGCGGCCCAGCGTAATGAGGTTCGGAATACTCAATGCAAACCCGGCTTGCCGGCGCGCCCGCGCCTCAGCGGCTGGCACCACACCGATCGTGGCGCTGGAGTATAATGACGGTCGGACCATTGCGCGACTTGCGATTCCCACGTAGGACCCGGCGCGAACGAGGTCCATCATGGCAGAAAAGGGGCGCGGATTCACATACGCGCAGGCCGGTGTTGATATCGATGCCGGCAACCGGATGGTGGACCTGATCAAGCCGCTGGTGCGGGCGACGGCGCGCCCCGGCGCGGACGCGGAAATCGGCGGCTTCGGCGGCTTGTTCGATCTCAGGCGGGCGGGTTTCGCCGACCCGGTGCTGGTCGCTGCCACCGACGGCGTCGGCACCAAGGTCAAGATTGCGATCGAGACCGGTCGCCATGAGACCATCGGCATCGACCTGGTCGCCATGAGCGTCAACGACCTGATCTGCTGCGGGGCCG
>CAZUDR010000072.1:0-10977 GCA_964618715.1 uncultured Undibacter sp.
TCGCAGAACGCCGCCAATAGGCCAGCACCCACCCGGACATCCGACTCCTGCGGAACGTACCACCCGTTGTTGTCGGTCCGGCGTACAAGCCGATAGCCCAGTTTCCGAAGGAAACGGTGTTTCTGAAGACCCGAAACGTGATCCTCGATAAGTATCAGCGACGGACGCCAGCGCGCGACATCAAACCCGCCAAGGACCTCAAGCTCGTGCCCCTCGACATCGAGCGAGAGAAGCTGCACCGGCGCGGGTGCGTCTGCTTCCTCAAGGATATCATCGAGGGTGCGCACCGGCACCTCGATGGTCTTCTCCGGAACGGCGCCGGGAGCCATGCGGCCACGGTCCAGCGCCGACATCGGGCCCGCCACGTGCAATGATAAAGTCCGGCCGGCATTCTGCGGCGACGAACAGGCAACCGCGAATACCCGTCCCTTTCGGGTCTCCCGCAGCCGTGCCGCGAGGTCAGGCTGCGGCTCAACGAGGATGCCGCACCAGCCGTGCTGCTCCAGGTGCCAGCTCTGCGAGCCCTGACGCGGGTCGTTGGCGCCGACGTCGACAAAAAACCCGGCCACGTTTCCGAAGAACTGGCGCACCAGCAGCTTTTCCTGTTCAGCAACGGTCGACGGCTCCATTGCAGGAAGTCCGGCTCAGCGCGCCCTGGGCGCGCGGGTGCGCTCTACGGTGGCGCTGGTCGAATAACCGGGGACGAGGTCGATCAGAATGACCTCTCCGCCGAGCGCCTCGACAATCTCCCGACCGACGACCTGCTCGCGCGCGTAGTCGGCGCCCTTGACCAGCACGTTCGGTTGCACCTGTGCGATCAGCTGTTGCGGCGTGTCCTCGTCGAACACGACCACCAGGTCAACCGCCTCCAGCGCGGCCAGCACCTCCGCCCGGGCCGCCACCGGCTGCACCGGGCGGCCCTGTCCCTTCAGCCGGGTCACCGAGGCATCGCCGTTGAGCCCGACCACCAGCCGGTCGCAGGCCGCGCGGGCCCCTGCCAGCAGACGGATATGGCCGGGGTGGAGCAGATCGAAGCATCCGTTGGTAAAGCCGATGCGCAGGCCCGCCCGCCGCCACTGCGCGAGATGCTCATCGAGCAGCGCCCAGTCGAACACGATCTTTTCCTCGGGCGCCAGCGAGGCCGCCGGCAGGATGCGCGAGCGCAGCTCGGCATTCGACAGCGTGGCGGTGCCCCGTTTGCCCACCACCACGGCCGCAGCGGCATTGGCCGCGCGCATGGCTGATTCGAAATCGGACCGGAGGGCGAGCATCGCCGCCAGCACCGCGACAACGGTGTCGCCCGCGCCGGAGACATCGCGCACGCGCACCGGGTAGGCCGGCACGTGCACGGCATTGCCCGCGCTGACGAGGGTCATGCCGTCCTCGCTGCGTGTCACCAGCACCGCCTTCGCTCCCAGCGCATCGAGAAGCTCGGCCGCAGCCGCAGCAACCTGATCGTCGGTATCGGCCGTGCGGTGCGTCGCGTCGGCGAGTTCCTGCCGGTTCGGCGTGATCAGGGTGGCGCCGCGATAGATGCCGTAGTCGCGGCCCTTGGGGTCGACCACCACCGGCGTACCGGTCTGGTTGGCGGCGTCGATCACGGCGCGCACGACGCGCGGGGTCAGCGTGCCCTTGGCATAGTCCGACAGAACCACCGCTCCGACACGCGGCAGCGCATCGATCACGTGGCCGATGAGGGCGTCCTCGCTACGCGCATCGACCGGCACCGGCATCTCCCAGTCGGCGCGCAGGAGGTGTGTCGAATGATGCTCGGAGACAAAGCGGATCTTGCGCGTGGTCTGCCGCGCGGCATCGACCACCAGATGGAATTCGATGAGCGGGTGCTCGCCAAACGCCTCGGTCAGCGCGCGCCCGGAATCGTCGTCGCCGACGACTCCGACGAAAACGCAACGCGTTCCCAGCGACACCAGATTGCGCGCCACATTGCCGGCTCCGCCGATCATGCGCTCGCTGCGCCTGACCGCGATCACCGGGGTCGGCGCCTCCGGCGAAATCCGCGAAACATCGCCATAGACGAACTCATCGAGCATCAGGTCGCCGATGCAGAGAACGGCCTGGCCTTCGAGATCGGATAGATGCTTGTCGAAATCGAACATGGACCTAGCGATACCGATCCTCACGGTCGAGATAGCCGGTGACGTACCGCTCGACGGCCGTCTCCAGAGGGGTGAAGCCCGCGTTATAACCCGCGCGTCGCAGATTCTCGACCGAACTCTGGGTAAAATACTGGTATTGGCCGCGGATTGCCTCCGGCATGTCAACATATTCGATGTTGGCCGGACGTCCCATCGCCTTGAACATGGCAGAGATCATGTCGCGGAAACTTTCCGCCTTGCCGGTCCCGACATTGAAGATGCCGTTGACCGAGCTCGTCTCCAGTAACCAGCGCAACACGTCGATGGCATCATCGACATAGATGAAGTCGCGCCGCTGATCACCATCGGCGACTCCCGCCTTGTGCGATTTGAATAGGCGCACCGGCTCACCCGCCCTGGCACCGTCGAATACCTTGGAGAGCACACTTGCCATGTGGCCCTTGTGGTATTCATTCGGGCCGTAGACGTTGAAAAACTTCAGTCCGGCCCAGTGTGGCGGCAATTTTTCCTTTTTGACGTAGCGGTCGACCAAGGCAAGATCGAACAGGTGCTTGCTCCAGCCATAGAGATTCATTGGCCGAAGTCGGCGCAGCGCGGCGAGCGACCAGTCATCGTCAAATCCTTCGCCACCATCGCCATAGGTCGCCGCGGACGACGCGTATATGAACGGCGTGCGCGTCTGCGTGCACCAGTCGAGCAACCGCAGCGACAGGCGGAAATTGTTTTCCATCACCAGATCACCATCGCTCGCCGTGGTGTCGGAGATGGCGCCCATGTGGATGACGGCATCAAGTTTGCGGCCGTCGAGCCAGGCCATCAGCTCGGCCGGCGGCACCAGGTCGGCGATCTGGCGCCTGGCCAGGTTGCGCCATTTGGCATCGCCGTCGCCAAGAAGGTCGTTGACCACGATGTCGCTGCGGCCGGCCTCGTTGAGGCTGGCAACCACATTCGATCCGATAAAGCCGGCCCCGCCGGTGACCAGAAACATGCCCTAACCTGCACCGTGGGCTTTCCTTTGCCCCAGTCCGGGTGCAGGCGCAAATGTCCCGGCGCGGGGGCCCGCAAATGGCGCTGAACAGGGTAAAAATCGCGGCTGGACAGGCGCCGGCCCTGCGGGCTAACGCCTGCGCAGGGCTCGCTCGATGAACTGACAGGGGGCAGGCGACGCCGACGCATGAACCAGGATTCTCCTTCGGTGTCGCAGCCGCTGCTGATCGTCTCCTATGTCTGGATCGGGGACTTCGTTCGCGTCCATTCGGTGGTGAAGCTGCTGCGCAGCCAGATGCCCGGGCGCCCGGTGGATATCCTCAGCAGCACGCTCTGCGCGCCCCTTGCCGACTACATGCCGGGCATCCGCAAGGCCATTGTCTGCGATTTGCCACGCCGCCGCCTCGGTGTTGCGCTTCAGCGCGAGCTCGCCAAACGATTGCGCGCGGAACATTACGGACAGGCGCTTGTCATGTCGCGCAAGTGGAAAGCCGCACTCGCGCCCTGGCTCGCCGGCATCCCGCTGCGCACAGGCTTTGCCGGAGAAGCGCGCTTCGGACTCATCAATGACATGCGTTTCGGTGAAAGCAAACTGCCGCGCATGATCGACCAGATGGGCGCACTCGCATTGCCGCGTGATGCGGCATTGCCTCAGGACTGGCCGTTGCCGGAACTCAAGGTGCCTGCCGACGACGTCGCGCGCTGGCGCGAGCGGTACAATCTCGGGAACGAGGCCCGCCCGATCGTCACGCTGTCGCCAGGCGCGGTCGGCGCCGGCAAGGCGTGGCCCCCCGGGCATTATGCGGAATTGGCGCGCACGCTGGCCGCGGACGGTGCATCGGTCTGGGTGCTGGGTGGCCCCAACGAAACTCCGGTCGCGCAGCAGATTGCGGCGGTCGGCGGACCGCGCGTGCGCGACCTTACCGGCGATGATCTGCGCAATGCGATCCTGGCGCTCGCCGCCGCCGACGTCGCCGTGACCAACGATTCCGGTCTGATGCACGTGGCCGCCGCGATCGGCACGCGCACCGTCGCCATCTTCGGGCCGACCAGCCCCTGGCACTGGAGGCCGCTCAATCCGGTCGCCGCCATACTCGAGCCGCCCGGCGACGACGCGGCGCGTGAACGCGCCCGCCACGGAGGCAATCCCGCGGTCGCCCACCGCACCACCGCCGATGTCGCCGTGGAAACGGTGCTGGATGCCGTGCGCGACGTGCTGGCGGAGCGTCGTTAACGCTCGGGCCCGGCACGCCTGACCCCTGCCCCATTTCGTGCTATCAGGAACCCCTGTTCGAACAGGATCACGCCGGTCAATGGCCAAGCCGCAGGCAGCCGAGCCTACCAATGAACGCGCCCAGGCGGCGATTGAGTCCGCCCTGCGTACGCTGGAGGCTGAAGGCAGCGGTGTCGACGCGCTGTCCGCCGCGCTCCGCGATCGCCTTGGTCCGCCATTCGTTGCCGCGATCGAGTTGATCCGCGCGGCGCAAGGACGCCTCATTGTCACCGGTATGGGCAAGTCCGGCCATATCGGCCGCAAGATCGCGTCCACCTTCGCCTCCACGGGCACGCCGGCACTGTACGTCCACCCGGCCGAAGCAAGTCACGGCGATCTCGGCATGATCGCCAACAACGACGTCATTCTGGCTTTGTCGTGGTCGGGTGAAACGTCGGAGCTGAAAAACCTCACCGACTATTCGCGCCGCTTCCGTATCGGACTTATCGCCATGACGGCGAGCGCCGATTCGACGCTCGCAAAAACCGCCGACGTGGTGCTGGTGCTTCCACAAGTGCGTGAAGCCTGCCCGCACAATCTGGCGCCCACAACCTCCTCGCTGCTGCAACTCGTTCTTGGCGATGCACTCGCCATCGCGCTGCTGGAGAGCCGTGGTTTCACCGCGGTGGATTTCGGCCTGCTGCACCCGGGCGGCAAGCTCGGAACGCTGCTGCGGCTGGTGCGCGACATCATGCATACCGGCGACACAATTCCGCTCGTCCCGCCGGGGACACGCATGTCCGATGCACTCATCGAAATGACCACCAAGGGTTTCGGCTGTGTCGGCGTTGTCGACACGCACGGCCAGCTCATCGGTATCATCACCGACGGCGACCTGCGCCGTCACATGCGGCCCGACCTGCTCGACTGTCGCGTCGAGGAGGTTATGACGCACGGCCCGAAGACGGTGCGACCCGACCAGCTCATCAGCGAGACGCTTGACCTGCTCAATTCGATGAAGGTGACCGCACTGTTTGCTGTCGAGGGCGGCAAGCCGGTCGGCCTCATTCACGTGCACGATCTGCTGCGCGCCGGCGCCGCCTGAGGCCCGTTCTCAGCCTGCAATTCTGGCAACCGCCTCGTCGACCTCGTCGACCGAGGGAGACGCGCCCTGTGCGCCAAGAACCGCGACCGGGCCATCTCCGACCGGACCGGTCAGCCCCGGCGTGCTGCCGGCAAAAATGGCCACCAGCGGCACGCCGAGCGCGGCCGCCAGATGCAGCAGGCCGGTGTCGACGCCGACGACCAGCCGCGCGCCGGCAATCAGCCGGGCCACCTCATCGAGCGGCCGACGCCCGGGTAGGCGCGCGCGCGGAAGTGCCGCCGCGATGCGTTCGCTGCGAGCCCGCTCTTCTTCGGTACCCCAAGGCAGCACGAGGTCGAGACCACGGTCGGCAATGGTGTTGCCAAGCGAAATCCAGTGTGCTTCCGGCCATTCCTTCGCGCGGCGCGCAGTCGCGTGCAGCAGCACGGCGTAGCCTTCGCTCGTCGCTGCCGCCAGAGTCGCGCGGTCGAGCCCGTAGTCGGGGGCGCCCTCCGGGACATAGCCAAGCGCCAATCCGCTCAGCATGCGGTTGCGCCTGACCGCGTGCAGGTCCCGGCCGACACGATGGCGCACGTCATAAAACGGGGCAGCAAGCGGCTCGCGGATGCTTGATGCGTCGTAGCCATGCCGGCGCCCATGCGCCAGACGGGCGATGACCGCCGAGCGCAACAGGCCCTGGCTGTCGACAATCACGTCATAGTGTCGTGCGCGGATCTCTTTCAGGCTGCGCCCGATCTCGGTCAGTGTGGCAGGTGCGTAGAGCGACCTGCGCCAGCGCCGCCAGGCCACCGGCACCACCGTACTGACCGCCGGATGAAGCCTGACCAGCGGCGCAAAGGCCTCCTCCACCAGCCAGGTGAACGACGCCTCGGGGCGCGCCTGACGCGCCTCGGTCAGGGCCGGCATGTGGTGAATCACGTCGCCGAGAGAGGAGGTCTTGATAAAAAGAATATCGGCCATCAGGGCTGGCCCCGTGTCCATATACGCGCCATTAAGCATGCCACAATAAGCGGGGTGGCACGCCTAGCCGCAATAATTGCCCATTCATAGCCCCGCGGTAGAGGGCTAGGAGCATCGAAGAGGTGCGCATGACGATTCTGGTAACCGGCGGCGCCGGCTATATCGGCAGCCATATGGTGCATGCGCTGGTCGACTCCGGCGAAAGTGTCGTCGTGCTCGACAACTTGTCCACAGGATTCCGCTTCCTGATTCCTGACTCGGTTCCTTTCGTCACCGGTTCAACCGGAGACGTCGAACAGGCCGCCGGGTTGATCCGCTCTCGCGGCATTACATCGATCGTGCATTTTGCCGCCTCCATCGTTGTGCCCGACTCGATCCGCGACCCGCTCGGCTACTACCGCAACAATACATTGAACACCTGCCAGTTACTCCAGGCCGCGGTCGCGGAGGGTGTCCAGCATTTCATCTTTTCCTCAACCGCCGCCGTTTATGGCAATCCCGACCACGTGCCGGTGCGCGAGGACGCTCCCGCTCAGCCGATCTCGCCCTATGGTACGTCCAAGCTGATGTCGGAGATCATGTTGCACGACACCGCGCGTGCGCACGATCTGCATTTTGTTGTGCTGCGCTATTTCAATGTGGCCGGCGCCGATCCCAAGATGCGCACCGGGCAGGCGACGCCCAGCGCCACCCACCTGATCAAGGTCGCTTGCGAAGCCGCACTCGGCAAGCGCGCCAAGCTCGACGTTTATGGGACCGACTATCCGACCGCGGACGGGACCTGCATCCGCGACTACATCCACGTCAGCGATCTGGTGCGCGCCCATTCGGCTGCGCTCGCACATCTGCGCCGCGGTGGCGCCAATGCGACCTTCAACTGCGGCTACGGCTACGGTCAGTCGGTGCTGCAGGTGATCGATTCCGTTCGGCGCGTCAGCGGCCGCGACTTCCGCGTCGAGTACGCCGGACGCCGGCCCGGCGATCCCGCCGCGCTGGTGGCCGACGTCGGCCGCATCCGCGACACCCTCGACTGGCGGCCCCAGTTCGACGATCTCGACACCATCGTCAGCCACGCGCTCGCCTGGGAAAGCCGGCTGATGAGCCGCCGCCCCGGCATGGCTGGTTCCGCTTAACGCCTTGGCCAAAGACCGGTTTTTCAGCAAGGCGGGCCGCCTTCACGCTTGAAAATTCTGTCCGGGACGGGCAAGGAAACAGGGCATGCCGAGGGCGGCGCGCCGCCGACGATGCCGGCGTATCCCGGAATCCCCGAGGGTTGATGAAAGACCCGTTCCATGTGGCGGCCGACGACGAGCGCTATGGCGCGGTCACGCTGATCAAGCGCCTGTTCCTCGAACAGGGGTTCCCGCATTGGCGCCAGTACGCGATGGCCTTCGTGCTGATGGGTGTCGCCGCCGGGTGCACGGCGCTCAGCGCCTACCTGATCGGCGATGTCATCGACGAAGCCTACATCAGCAAGAATTTTCCGGGCATCGTGATGCTCGGTGCCGTGATCGCTGCGCTTTTTATCAGCAAGGGCCTGGCGACCTACGGGCACAGCGTGATGCTGTCCAAAATCGGCAACCGGATTATCGCGGACAACCAGCGCGCCGTATTCTCCAAGCTGCTCAATGAAGGGCTGGGGTTCTACGCCGACCGGCATTCCAGCGAGTTCATCGCGCGTCTGACGACCGGCGCCGCCGCGGCGACGCAGGTGATCAATCTCATGATCAGTTCGATCGGCCGCGACGTCCTGACGCTGATCGGGCTCGTCACGGTGATGATCGTGCAAGAGCCGGTGATGTCGCTCATCAGTTTCGTGATATTCCCGCCGGCACTGTTCATCCTGCGCAAGATGATCCGGCGGATCTATGCAATTGCCCGCAGCCAGTTCCATGGCAACACCCAGGTCATCCAGACCATGCAGGAGACCTTGCAGGGCATCCGTGTCGTCAAGGCCTTCACGCTGGAAGACATCATGCGCGACCGCTTCGGGCGCCACGTCGGCACGGTCGAGCATGAGGCCAACAAGATGGCGCGCGTGTCCAATCGCGCAAGCCCCCTGATGGAGACGCTCGGCGGCTGTGCCGTCGCCCTCGTGCTGATCTATGCCGGCTACCGCGTGATCGAGACCGGCGCCACCGCGGGACAGTTCTTCTCCTTCCTCGCCGCCTTCCTGCTCGCCTACGAGCCGGCCAAGCGGCTGGCCCGCCTCAATATTGAACTCAACAGTGCGCTGGTGGGCGTACGCATCCTGTTCGAGGTGCTCGATTCACCGCCCAGCGAACGCGTCGACGTCGAAAAGCCGGCCGTGCAGGTCAGGGAGGCGCGGATCGGATTCGACGACGTGACTTTCGCCTATCGCAGCGACGAGTCGGTTCTCAGCGGCATGTCCTTCGTCGCCGAGCCTGGCAAGCTGACCGCGCTGGTCGGCCCCTCCGGTGGAGGCAAGTCGACCGTGTTCAACCTGATCCTGCGTTTTTACGAACCCGACCGAGGCCGTATCCTGATCGACGGGCAGGACATCACAGAACATTCACGCCGCTCGCTGCGCCGCCAGGTCGCCTATGTCGGACAGGACGTGTTCCTGTTCCGTGGCACCATCCGCGAGAACATCGAGTTCGGCAAACCGGGCGCGAGCGAGGACGAGATCGTGGCAGCCGCCAAGGCGGCCTACGCGCACGATTTCATCATGGCATTCCCGAACGGCTACGACACACCGGTCGGCGAACACGGGCTGCAGCTTTCCGGCGGACAACGCCAGCGCGTGGCGATCGCGCGCGCGCTGATCAAGAACGCCCCGATCATCCTGCTCGACGAGGCAACCGCCGCGCTCGACTCCGAATCCGAACTGCAGGTACGCGAGGCGATGGAGCACCTCAGCCAGGGTCGCACCACGCTGGTCATCGCCCACCGGCTGCATACGGTGTCGCACGCCGACTGCATCCATGTGGTGGAAACCGGCCACGTCGTCGAATCCGGCCGGCACGACGAGCTGTTGCGCAAGGGCGGCCGCTACGCATCGTTCTACCGTCTCCAGCTGCAGCAGCAGGAGCCCCCGCCGCCGATCGCGATCGCGGCTTCGTCCTGAGTAAAACGCCGCGGCCCTCGGCCGTTGACGACGCCACCTCCTGGCTGATACGCCACCGCGTCCTTTTGTCGGCCGCCGGCGCGGCCGCACCAGCCCACCACCGAATTTCAAACGGACGGCCGAAACCATCCATGTCCAACGACAGCCGCTACGTCATTCCGCAACCGCCGCAGGCGACCATCGCCGTCGCCGGCAGCGACAAGGTCTTCCCGGTTCGGCGCATCTGGTGCGTTGGCCGCAATTACATGGAACACATCAAGGAGATGGGTCAGGACGAGCGGGCGCCGCCGTTTTTCTTCGCCAAGCCCGCCGACGCCGTCGTGCCCGACGGCGGTACGGTGCCCTATCCCTCATTGACCAAGGACATGCACCACGAGGTCGAGCTTGTCGTGGCGCTGAAAAGCGGCGGTCGCAACATACCGGTCAGCAAGGCCAATGACTGCATCTACGGCTACGCCGCGGGCATCGACCTGACCCGCCGCGACCTGCAGACCGCCTCCCGCGACCTCAAGCGGCCCTGGGAGGTGGGCAAGGCCTTCGATCACTCCGCACCCTGCGGGCCGCTCAAGCCGGCCAGCCAGATCGGCCACCCCGACAAGGGCCGCATCACGCTGAAGGTCAACGGCCAGATCCGCCAGGACGGCGATCTCAACCAGATGATCTGGAACGTGCCGGAGACGATCTCGAAGCTGTCCGAGATGGTCACGCTCGAGCCCGGCGACGTCATCATGACCGGCACGCCGGCCGGCGTCGCCGCCACCGTCGCTGGCGACAAGATCGAGTGCGAGGTCGAGGGCGTCGGCAGCGTGACCGTGACCATCGGCCCGCCGCTGAAATAGGTATCCCGGCCCTCCCCGTAATCGCGTCGGGCCGGCGGAACCGGCCGGCGCCGGCACCGTTAACGGATTGCTAACAGCACGGCCGCAGACTGGGCCAGCCGGGGCTTCAGACGGCGATTCTGTCGATCGCACGGGGACATACCAATGGGTGAAGCATTCCGAACCGGCCGCCATGCGTTTTCACGCCTTGCCGCCGATCCCGCCACCATGGCCGCGCAGGTCCTGACCTTTGCCCCGGCCACAGATGCCGAGGCGCTCAAGCTGTTGCGCGCGACCTATCCCGATTGCCCGCTCAGCACCCGCGTCGCCGCCCTGCACCTGATGATGCTGCGGCAGCCGTTAAGGCCGTCTCAGAGCCCGAGATAGGCCTGCCGCACGCGGTCGTCGCCGAGCAGGGCCTCGCCGCTGCCGGCCAGCGTGATGCGGCCGTTCTCCAGCACATAGGCCTGGCTGGCAAGCTTCAGCGACACCGCCACGTTCTGCTCCACCAGCACGCAGGTGAGGCCGCTGCGGTTGAGATCGCGCACGGTCTTGAGCACGGCCTGAACCAGCGCCGGCGCCAGGCCCAGCGAAGGTTCGTCGAACATGACCAGGTCCGGCGCGCCCATGAGGCAGCGGCCGATGGCGAGCATCTGCTGTTCGCCGCCGGACAGCGTGCCCGCGAGCTG
>CAZUDR010000073.1:0-10641 GCA_964618715.1 uncultured Undibacter sp.
CGATCGGCGCCACGACCTTGACGAGCCCGTCCTCCATCGTGACCTCGATGCCGAGGCCGCCGAACTCGCCGCGCGTCTGCACCTGCATGTCGCGGAAGCTCTTCGCATCCATGTAGCTGGAATGCGGATCGAGCCCGGCCAGCATGCCGTTGATCGCGCTTTCGACCAGCTTGGAATCGGCCGGCTTCTCGACGTAGTCGGCGCGCACGCGCTCGAACACGTCACCGAACAGGTTGAGCTGCCGGTAGGTGTCGGTCGCCGCCGCCTGGGCGCTGGCGCCCGCGTGGAACAGTTGCGGCTGCGTCGCCAGCAGCGTCATCGCCGCTCCGACAGCCGCGCCGAGAAGAATGAGAGGTGCCTTGCGCATCATCCGCGAACCTTTTCGCCTTCGCCAGCCGCCCACCATGGGCCTGGATCGACGGGATTTCCGTCCTTTCGAAACTCGACATAGAGAACCGGCTGACTGGACCCCGTCGCGAGAATAGCGGCAATACGGGAGCCGCTCCCCATAACCGCCACGGGCTCTCCTGCCAGTACGAACTGGCCGAGGTCGACCGATATCCGTTCCATCCCAGCGAGCAATATATGATAACCGCCGCCGGCATTAAGGATCAAGAGTTGGCCATAACTGCGGAACGGGCCGGCGTAAACAACCCAGCCGTCGGCCGGCGCAGTGACCTGGGCGCCCGCGCGGGTTGCGATGGAAACGCCCCTTTCCGCGCCGCCAACCCCGTCGGGGGCTCCGTAGTCGCGGATTTTGATGCCGTTAACCGGAATCGGAATGTGGCCGCGCAGGGACGCGAAGGTTACCGCCGGCGCCAGCCGGCCGGGGTCGCGCAGCGCCGCCATTGCCGGCTGGTTGGCGCGGCGGGCCTCCTCGCGCGCCTCCCGAGTCGCGCGATCGAGCCCCTGCTCCAGCCTGGCGATGAGATCCTTCAGACTGTCGGCCTTCTGCGCCAGTTCGGTGGCCCGTTCGCGTTCGGCGTCCAGCGCCTTCTGCCGTTCGGTTTCCTGCTTCTGGCGCTCTTCCACCAGCGCCGCCATGCGCGCGCGCTCGTCGCCGAGCGACGCGACCTCCGCTTTCAGCTGCTCGCGCTCGGCGGCAATCTCCTTGCGCACCGAAAACAGCTCGGTGAGGTCGCTGGCCAGAGACCGGACGTCGTCCTGCATTTCCGGCAGCACCGCGCCCAGAACCATGGCGGTGCGCACCGACTGCAATGCGTCCTCAGGACTGGCGATCAGTGCCGGGGGCGGGTTGTGGCCCATGCGTTGCAGCGCAGCCAGCACCTGTCCGATCACCGCGCGGCGGCTGTCCAGTGAATGGCGGATGCCCGCTTCCCTGGCGTCGAGCGGCTTGAGCCGCTCACCGGTCGCCGCGACCTTTGCTTCAAGGTCGCGCAGGCGGGCGGCGGTGTCGATCAGGTCCTGATTGAGCTTGCGGCGGTCGGCGCCGATCTTCTCGATTTCGCGCCGGATCGCGGCTTCCTTTTCCGCCGACTTCGATTGCTGCTCGCGCAGCGCCTCCAGCTCCTGGTCGTGCTGCCTGAGGGTGTCGAGCTTGGCCGGACTGTCCTGTCTGGCCGGTTCCTGCGCCGCCGCGCCGGCAAGGCCGAGCGGCATTACAACACTGAACGCCACGAGCAGCGCGGCGCGCGGATCAAACCGGTTGGATCCACCGAGGCAAATCATTGAATCCAAGGCTACGCCTGCCGGTTGGGACGACAAGGCCGCTGTGATCCGGACTCATTGCGTCGGTATTAAGGCCCGCCCGGGCCGCCCGCTGCCGGACTCTCGGCGTGTCAGGCCCGGTGATAGGGGTGTCCCGAGAGGATCGTCATGGCCCGGTAAAGTTGCTCCATCAGCATCACCCGCACCAGCTGGTGCGGCCAGGTGGCGGCGCCGAAGGCCAGTCTGAATTCCGCCTTGTCCCGCAGGCTCTCGGCGAGGCCATCCGGCCCGCCGATGACGAACACGGCGACTGGCCGGCCATCGCTGCGCCACTGGCTCAGCCTGCCCGCCAGCCCGATGCTGTCCAGATTGTCCCCGTCCGCATCGAGCAATGCGACCGCCGCATCCTGTGGAATCACATTGGCCAGCGCGATCGACTCCTCGATCATGCGCTTGGCTGAGTCGGCGGCGCGGCTCTCGCGGATTTCAATGGTTTCGATGTTGCGCAGACCAAGACCGCGGCCGGTCTGCGCCGCGCGCCTGGCGTAGCGGTCGGCAAGCTCGGTTTCCGGGCCCCGCTTCAGGCGTCCGACGGCGGCAATGACGATGCGCATCGCGCCGCCCAGTCTAGCACCCCGATACCGGCTAGTGCTTCGCCGCCCACATCTTTTCGAGGTTGTAGAAGGCGCGCACTTCCGGCCGGAACACGTGCACGATCACGTCGCCGGCGTCGATCAGCACCCAGTCGCCCTGCCGCAGACCTTCGACACGGACATTCGGCGTGCCGGCTTTCTCGAGGGCCTGCATCACGTGCTCGGCGATTGAGGCAACGTGGCGGTTCGAACGGCCCGTGCTCACCACCATGTAGTCGGCGATCGAGGATTTTCCGGAAAGTTCGATTGTCACGCTGTCCTCGGCCTTCATGTCTTCCAGTTGCGCGAGGACAATTCGCAGCGCCTCCTTGGGCGTCGGCCGCCGGGAGACGGGTTCGGGCGCATGCTTCCGTGCCCGAGAGAGTGCAGGTGTGGACAGGGGGGCTTATCCTTTCGTTTTGTTGCACTCACCCCGGCATCTGCCGGGGTCTCGACCAAGATAGTGATTCCGCCGGGTGCTTTCCACCATGCCAATCCGGAAGGGCATCAGCGGGTTCCCTTTTTCAGACGCAGGGCGCGCAGGGCGGTGGAGGACAGCGCCGATTTGAGACCGTGCAGGAACGTCCAGGCCGGCGGCTTGCGGCCGGGCAGGGCGGCGACATCGTGCTCGGGGATGCGGGCGCGTGCGAGTGCCACGCCGGCAGGGCTGGCGCCGGCATAAAGGCTGGGCCCCAGACGGTCGATCACCACGATCGGCACGAGCCTCGCTATGTCGCGCCATCGTTGCCAGCGGTGGAAACTCCGCAGATTGTCCGCACCCATGATCCAGACGAAGTGCACGCCGGGACAACGCGTCTTCAGCCAGTGAATCGTATCGTAAGTGTATCTCGTATTGATGACAGCCTCGAGACCGGTCACGTCAATGCGTGGGTGGTTCGTCAATGCGCGGGCGGCGTCGATTCGTGCCTGCAACGGGGCGAGCCCGCTCGTGTTCTTGAGCGGGTTGCCCGGAGTTACGAGCCACCACACGCGATCAAGCTTGAGCCGATTGAGCGCCAGCAGGCTGGCGGCGAGATGTGCCTCATGCGGCGGATCGAACGTTCCGCCAAAGAGGCCGATTCTCATGCCGGGCGCGTGGGGAGGGAGAAAGCGCTCGGCTGTGACGGGAACTGGTTCGTTCACGGACGGATCTGGCCGCTTCCGCGGACGCGGTATTTGAATGTGGTGAGCTGTTCGACGCCCACCGGCCCGCGCGCATGCAGCCGGCCGGTGGCGATGCCGATCTCGGCACCGAACCCGAACTCACCGCCGTCGGCAAACTGGGTGGACGCGTTGTGCAGGACGATCGCCGAATCGACCTCACGCAGGAACTGCTCTGCGGCAGCCGCGTCGTCGGTCACGATGGCGTCGGTGTGGTGTGAACCGTAGCGCTCGATATGGGCGATGGCTTCGTCGACGCCGTCGACCACCTGCGCGGCGATGATCGCATCAAGATATTCCGCCGACCAGTCCGCCTCGCTCGCCGGCTTCACGCGCTTGTCGACGGCCTGCACTGCCTTGTCGCCGCGGATCTCGCAGCCGGCGTCCAGCAGCGTGTCGACCAGCGGCTTCAGATGGGTTGAAGCTGCCGCGCGGTCGACCAGCAGTGTCTCCGCTGCGCCGCAGACGCCGGTGCGCCGCATCTTGGCGTTGAGCACGATCTGCCTGGCCATGTCGAGCGAGGCCGCCTTGTCGACGTAGACGTGGCAGACGCCCTCGAGATGCGCGAACACGGGCAGCCGCGCCTCCGCCTGAACGCGCGCGACAAGTCCCTTGCCGCCGCGCGGAACTATGACGTCGATATTGCCGTCGAGCCCGGCGAGCATCATGCCGACGGCGGCACGGTCGCGCGTGGGAACGAGCTGAATCGCTGCCTCCGGCAGACTGGCCTGGTGCAGGCCCTGTGCCATGGCCGCATGAATGGCGCGGCTCGAGCGCATGCTGTCCGAGCCGCCGCGCAGAATCGCGGCATTGCCCGACTTCAGGCAAAGCGCACCGGCATCGGCAGTGACGTTGGGGCGGCTTTCATAGACGATTCCGATCACGCCGAGCGGAACCCGGACACGTTCAATGCTCATGCCGTTGGGGCGGGGCCAGGACTCGGTGACCGCGCCGACCGGGTCATTCAGTCGACCGATCACTTCGACGCCGGTGGCCATCGCCTCGACGCGGGATGCGGTCAGGGTGAGCCTGTCGAGAAACGCGTCCGTGCCGCCGGACGCCCGGGCCTCGGCCACGTCCTCGGCGTTGGCGGCGAGAATCGCCGCCTGTTGTGCCCGGATCGCCTCGGCCATGGCCGCCAACGCACGGTTTTTCCGGTCGGCCGGCGCCAGCGCCAGCACCCTGGCGGCCGCGCGCGCCCGGCGGCCGATCTCGCCCATGGCGGCGGCGATGTCACCGGTGCCTTCGATACTCTTCAGCGGCGCGGTCATTCTCAGCCGAAACCCCGTCAAACCCCTGCAATCGGGAGGTTTCTCCTATCACGTCGAGGGACATGGCGCGAGACCGGCCTGTCGCGGGCGCGTCGCGCATTCTTCTGGGGATTATGTGGATAAATGGCCAGAAGGCACCGCGGAACAACTGCCTTACACATTGCCCCGCCAGAGTACCGTCATTGCAGGAGGTACCCATGGCGTCGCGTATACGGGGTCTGCCCAGCCGCTTCCCGGTCGGCACCAAGTTCGTCATCGAAGGCCGGCCCCGGGGCGAGGGTCAGGTCCAGGTCTACAATCGCTACCTAAAGTTCCCCGACGGGACCCGCATCCGGCTGCCGTTGCGCCCGGGCAAGCGCACATCCACGGTGAAGTCGGGTTCGTCCCGACGACGTACGACCCATGCCCGCACCCGCCGACCCTGACCACTAGCCGAGTCGGCCGCTGACCCGGTCGGGCGCAGCGGGTGCTCGACGGCGGCGTGTCGGCCAATGGCCGGGTCGGCCGGATCCGGCCGGAAGCCGATTTGATGCAAAAAAGAAGGGGCCTGACGGCCCCCAGGGGTTAGTTGCCGCCGGCGGCAGAATACGCACCGCCGGCTTGCCGCCGGTGACCGGGGAGGGGTGCAGGAAGATTGCTGGCCCCGGCCGCCGTTGCTTATGGGTGCGAGTGGAAATCAGCGCGCATAAAGAGACAATCCGCCAAAACGCCGCGTGGGCTAACATGTCGCGGGGCGGCGGGTCGGGCTCTGGCGCTCAAGGCCGCGCGCAGTGCAGGCCATCCGTTCCCCGAAAACGGAAAACCCCAGCCTCCGGTGGACTGGGGTTGACCGGGCGATCTGTCAATCGCCTTTGCCTGAGTCAGATATCGCGTCGCTGTAATAACGCCGGCGCGCGCAGCCGGTTCCCCGCTCAATTTGCCGCGGGTTGCGCGGCCGCCCTATTCTCCGCCGAGCACGAGATCGTCACGGTGGATCATCTCCGCGCGTCCGGTGTAGCCGAGGATGAGCATGATGTCGGCCGATGGCCGACGCTTGATCCTGTCGGCGTCCTCGGCGTCGTAGGCAATCAGCCCGCGGCCGACTTCGGCCCCGTCGGGTCCGCGCACCAGCACGGCGTCGCCGCGTTCGAAGGTGCCTTCGACCCTGATCACGCCTGCCGGCAACAGGCTCTTGCCCGAGCGTAGCGCCTTCACCGCGCCGGCGTCGATGGTCAGCGCGCCGCGCGGCTCGAGCGAGCCGGCGATCCATTTCTTGCGCGCGGTGACGGGATTCGCCGGCGTCAGGAACCAGGTGCAGGGCGCGCCGTCGATCACCGCCTGCAAAGGATGTGGCACACGACCCGACGCAATCACCATGTGGGTGCCGGCGGTGGTTGCAATCTTGCCTGCCTCGATCTTGGTCCGCATGCCGCCGCGCGCCAGCTCGGACGCCGGATTGCCGGCCATCGCCTCGATCTCGCGGGTGATGCGTGGCACGACATCGAATCGTCTGGCATTGCTGGCTTCGCCCGGCGGCTTGTCATAAAGCCCGTCGACGTCGGAGAGCAGGACAAGCAGGTCGGCGCTCATCATTGTGGCAACGCGCGCGGCAAGGCGGTCGTTGTCGCCGTAGCGGATCTCCGTGGTGGCGGTCGTGTCGTTCTCGTTGATCACCGGCACTGCATTCCACGCGAGCAGTCTGGCGATGGTGGAGCGGGCGTTGAGATAGCGGCGGCGTTCCTCGGTGTCGCCGAGCGTGACCAGCACCTGGCCGGCGCTGAGCCCGTGTGCGCCAAGCGACTCCGCCCATGACCGCGCCAGCGTGATCTGGCCGACCGCGGCGGCGGCCTGGCTGTCTTCCAGCTTGAGCGTGCCGGGCGGCAGTTTCAGCACCGCGCGTCCGAGCGCGATGGCCCCGGACGACACCACCAGCACATCGCGCTTGTCCTTGAGGAGTGCCGCAACGTCGGCGGAGAGCGAGTCCAGCCAGTCGCGCTTGAGCCGGCCCGCGGCCTGGTCCACCAGCAGCGCAGAGCCGACCTTCACGACGATGCGGCGGAAGTCCTTGAGCGATGGCGTTTCAGGCATGGTCCGGCAATGGCGGTGATGGCCGGCGGGCTTTAGCATGGCGAGTGCCGCGCGTCATGGGCTAGGCTGCACCGGCCCTGCACGCCCACATCTCCGCCTGCCCTGATGAAAGCCATTCAGATTGCCGCGACCGGCGGTCCCGAAGTGCTCAAGCTGGCCGAGCTTGCCGATCCCGTCCCCGGCAAGGGCGAGGTCGTCGTTCGCGCCCATGCCATCGGCGTCGGCAAGCCGGATGTGCTCTTCCGCACCGGCGTCTACCGCTGGATGCCGCCGCTGCCGGCGGTCCCGGGCGCCGAGATGGTCGGCACGGTCGACGTCGTCGGCGCCGGCGTGACCACACTCCGTCCGGGACAAAGAGTGCTCGTCTACCGGTTCACGGGTGGCTGTTATGCCGAGCGCATTGCCGTGTCTGCAGGCGAAGTGACGCCGCTGCCCGACAGCGTCGATCCCGACGACGGCGTCAGCATTCCCAATTTCCAGGTCGCGTCCGCGCTGATCAACGAGGCGGCGCGCGGCATCGACGTCAGGACCCTCTATGTGAACGGTGCCGCCGGCGGTGTCGGTTGCGCGGTGATCCAGCTCGGCAAGCTCGCCGGCGCGACAGTGATCGCCGGGGCAAGCTCGGCGGAGAAATGCGATTTTGCACGCATGCAGGGCGCCGATCACACGGTCGACTACGGCCGCGAGAATGTTGCCGAACGCCTGCGCGCGTTCACGCAAGGCCGCGGCGTCGACCTCATCCTCGACCACATCGTCGGTCCGGACTTCACCGACAACCTTGCGGCACTGGCCCCGCTTGGGCTGATCGTGTCGTTCAACGCGCTCGGCGGGCTCCCCGCAAAGGACCTGTTCAGGGAGATGCGTGCCAATCTCCCGCTCAGTCCCGGCGTGCGCTGCTTCACCATGCACAGTTTTGATCACGATCCGGACGCGAGGGCCCGCATCGCCGCGCGCGTCGTCAAGCTGTTCGCCGAGGGCAAGGTAAGGCCGCCGGTGCACGCGTGTCTGCCGCTGGCTGAGGCACGCCGCGCGCACGAGATGCTCGATGCGCGGCAGGCGATGGGCAAGATCGTCCTGATGCCATAACGGGCGACGCGGCCGGCCCGGCAGGCTGCCCCGGGCGGACCGCGGGCTTGTTTCGCACTGCGGAACCCAATTCTGCGCCATTGACGGTGGCGCCGGCCCCGCGCGATCATCGTGACCGTCGCCTGTCGGGAGCCGGTGCCGTGACCCTGCAATCTGGTGGTGAGAGCTGGAGCGACCTGGCGCGCATCGACAACGCCGATGCCGGCGGAGCCGGCGACCGCAAGTTCGTCACGGCGCTTGCGCGCGGCCTCGACGTCCTGCGCGCATTCACGCCGACCGACGGATTGCTCGGCAACGGCGAGATCGCCGAGCGTACCGGGCTGCCGAAACCCACGGTGACGCGGCTCACCTATACGCTGACCAGGCTCGGCTACCTCGCCTATATCGCGCGGCTCGAGAAGTATCAGCTTGCGCCGTCCACGCTCGCGATCGGCTACGCCACGCTCGCCAATATGCGCATCCGCCAGATCGCGCGGCCCTACATGCAGGAACTCGCGGACTATGCCGACGCGTCGGTCTCTCTGGGCAGCCGCGACCGCCTGAACCTGATCTATGTCGAGCACTGCCGGGCCAAGTCCGCGGTGATGCTGCGGCTTGATGTCGGCTCGCGCATCCCGCTGGCGACCACCGCGATGGGTCGCGCGCTGATCGCGGCGCTGCCGCAACATGAACGTGACTGGTTGCTCGAGCGCATCAGGCGACAGGACGGCAAGCGCTGGCCGAAGATCCGTGCCGGCATCACGCGCGGGATCAAGGACTACGAGACCCGCGGGTTCACGATGTCGATCGGCGACTGGCAACGCGACGTGAGCGGGGTCGGTGTGCCGCTCATTCCGAGCGACGGGTCGAGCATTTTCGTCTTCAATTGCGGAGCTCCGGCATTCCGTCTGACGCGTGAGACGCTCGAAACGGATCTGGGACCGCGCCTGGTCAACATGGTGCGGAACATCCAGATCGACCTGAACGGCCGCTAAGTGCCGTGAATAATGAAGCAAGGGAGGAAGCAGCCATGAAGACAATACCGATCGGCGGCGCCTGTGCCGCATTCATCATCGCGAGTGCCGTCGTCTGCCCTGCCGCTGCGGCGGACGTGAAACTGCCCGAAACCATGGCGTGGACCGCCTACAACACGGGGACGACCGGCTACAACCAGTCGGTCGCGATCGGCAAGGCGCTGAAGGACAAGTACAACGTCACCCTGCGTGTGGTTCCAGGCAAGAACGACATCTCGCGCATGACGCCGGTCAAGGCCGGCAAGGTCCACTATTCGGCAAACGGCATTGCCACCTATTTCGGCCAGGAAGGCGTGTTCCAGTTCGCCGACCCGAACTGGGGGCCCATGCCGATCCGCATTCTGATGACGGCCAGCGGTTCGTCGGGCCTGAGCGTGGCCGTTGCCGCCGACAAGGGCATCAAGACTTACGCGGATCTGAAGGGCAAACGCGTGGGCTATGTCCGTGGCGGCGACGCGCTCAATGTCGGTATCGAGGCCATGCTGGCCTGCGGCGGTCTCACCTGGGCCGACGTCGACAAGGTCGAATTCCCCGGCTACGGCGCCGCGTGGGAGGGAATGGTCAACGACCAGGTCGATGCCATGTTTGCCTCGACATTGTCGGGTCCGACCAAGAAGCTGGAAGCGAGCCCGCGCGGCATTTTCTGGCCGCCGACGCCGCACAAGGACAGCAATTGCTGGAGCGGCATTCACAAGGTCGCGCCCTATTTCGTGCGCAAGACGGCGACGCGCGGCACCGGCATTTCCGCCGACAAGCCGTATGAAGGGCCGTCCTATCCCTATCCGATCCTGATGACGCTCGAGGGCCAGGACAAGGACGAGGTCTATTCACTGACGCGTGCGCTGGTCGAGGAATACGACAACTACAAGAAGGCCGAGCCTGCCGCGGCCGGCTGGGCGCTGGACAACCAGATCTTCGACTGGGTCGTGCCCTACCACGACGGGGCCATCGCCTACTTCAAGGAGATCGGCAAGTGGACCCCGGCGCACCAGGCGCACAATGACAAGCTGGTCGAGCGCCAGAAAGTCCTCGCCGACGCCTGGTCCGGGATGGACAAGAAACTCGAAGGCGACGCCTTCGCGAAGAAATGGATGGAGGTCCGCGCGGCCGCACTCAAGAAGGCCGGCTTCGATCCGATATGGCAATAGAAGCCAGACAAGACGCGCCGCCGGTGGTGGAAAGCCGCCACCGGCGGCTCGACTCGTTCTGGACCGCTGCCGCGCTTGCGGCCTCCGTGCTGACGATCTTCCTCGCGGTCGATCAGGTCCGGGTCATTTTCGGCGAACAATGGCTCGGCAACGTCATTCTGCTCAGCAACCATTACCTGTACGCACTTCTTGCGCTGCTGCTGCCGTTCACCTTTGTCTTCTTCCCGGCGACTGCGCATGCGCGGAGCGACGGCGTGCCCTGGTATGACAACCTGCTCGCTGCTGTCGCATTTGCCGTCTGTGTCTTTTTCTTCCTCAACGCGACGAACATCGTCGACCAGGGCTGGGAATTCGTTGCGCCCCCCTATGCGATCTACATCAGTTGCGCCCTCTGGGCGCTGGTGCTGGAAGCGGCGCGCCGTGCCGGCGGGCTGCCCATCTTTGTCATCGTTGCGGTCATTTCCTTCTATCCGCTCGTTGCCGACGTCATGCCCGGTCCGATCTCGGGACTGGCCAGCACGCTGGGCGAGACCGCCGCCTATCACGCCATGAGCATCGAGAGCATTCTCGGCATCCCGATGCGCGCCTTCGCCGA
>CAZUDR010000074.1:0-10606 GCA_964618715.1 uncultured Undibacter sp.
GTACGTGAACCCGGCAGCCTATGTGAACCCGGCCGCGTACGCGCGTTCGGAGAGCCCCGCGAGCTACCTGCAAGGGCAGGCGGACACCGACGGGGATGCGTCGCCCGCTTCGTATGTGCGAACCGCATTTGAAAACAACTTCAACTGGTAGGCATCAACCGAGGCGCGGCGGCTTCTGCCGCAGCGCCTCCCATTCCCCAGGGAGATCATGATCATGCGAACCGCAACATGGCTTTTCTCTGCCCTGACTGTCGCACTGGCACCTCTGGCGCCAACAGCAGCATCGGCCGAGCTGCGGCCCGACCGCATCAAGATCGAATATGTCGCGCCCGAGAAGGACGACCAGAAAGCCGTTTACGAGATGCTGAAGAAGCGGCAGGCGCTGGAGAAGGTGCGGGAAATGTTCAGCCCCGTCATGCTGCCCGTCGACGTGAACGTCAAGACGAAGACCTGCGGCTTCGTGAATGCCTTCTATCAGCGCATGGCCCGCGATGCCGAGGTAACGCTCTGCTACGAATACATCGGCCAGATATACGAAATGATGCCGGAGATGGTCACGCCGGAAGGAATTGCTCCCAACGACGCTATCGTGGGTCAATTCTACTACACCGTCGGCCATGAAATGGGACATGCATTGTTCGATCTCATGGATGTCCCTATTTTCGGACGCCCCGAAGACGCCGCCGATGCGTTTTCAACGTACATCATGTTGCAGATGGGCAAGCACGATGCCCGACGGCTGATCGGCGGGGCCGCCTATGCCTACAAGAGCTTCATCGACAAGCCGGAGATGACCATCAAAACGAAGGCCTTTTCCGACGTGCACGGCTCATCGGCACAGCGGTTCTACAACATGATCTGCCTGGGCTATGGCGCGGATCCCGGAATGTTTGCCGACGTGGTCGAAGACGGGCTCCTGCCGAAACAGCGGGCAGACAACTGCTACTGGGAGCACCGGGAGATCGCCTACGCCTTCAAGACGCTCATCAGACCGCACCTTGATCCAACACTTGCGGCGAAGGTGATGGATACGCAGTGGCTTCCGCCGGAGCAGCTTTCGGCCCGACGTCGATGACATGACCGACGACATGGTAGTGCGTGCCATGGGGGCACGCACCCGTGTCGTCGCCATATCAGGATAAACGCTCGCAGCAGCGTGATCGCGAGCCGCAGCACAGGTCCGCCCGCGAATAGCGCACCGCTATGGAAATCAGAGTGTCCTGGCATTTCCCTGGCGGTGCGCCGCTCTTCATCATATTCCCGATGTCCGGCTCGAAGGAGCCACATCGCAAGACGGGAGATAACAATGTCAGACATCGCTCGAGGTGCGATGAGCCCTGGCGCGGCGTCGCATTTCGTGAGGAGGATCATGATCATGCGAACGCCAGCGCTCATTCTCTGCGCCCTGACCGTAGCACTGGTAGCCCTGTCGGCAACAACGGCATCGGCCAGGCCCTGGCCCGGTCGGACCGGGATCGGCAATCACGCGCCGGAGAACCTTTCCGACGTTCACGATTTCCGGGCACAACGGTCCTACGACGTGGTCTGCATGGGCTATGGCAGTGCGGATGCCAAACTGTATGCCGACGTGGTCGAGAGAGGGTTGCTGCCGTGGACCCGGACCCCCGACGGACGGACCATGATTCCGCTTCTCTGACCGGCCGAGCCACGATCTGCTGGCGGCCCTGCAGGAGTCCGCGTCAGGAAGCGCCCTGCCTGGTCTTTTCCGGCCAGTTCGCGGCGCGCAGCATCTTCACGAAAGTTGATGCGACCGGGGTCCGTTGCCGCCCGGCGACGCCGTAAAGGCAGACCGTCCGGTCGAGCACAAAATCGTTGACAGAAACACGCACGAGGGTCTGGGGCGCGTTGACCGTTCGCGGGAGGCAGCCGACACCGATATTGGCTTCGAGAAGCGCGATCAGGTCCTGGTCCGAGGAGACCTCGTGCCGATGGTCGGCATTCAACCCCCTGGTGCGCAATATTTCGGCGAGATCGTCGCATCTTTCGCAGTGACTGCGGAGCAGGAACTTCTCGGGTCTGAGATCGTCAAGCGCGATCTGTTCGTGACTGGCAAGGCGGTGGCCTCGGCTGAGCACGATATCGAAGGATTCGTCGAACAGCTTCCAGCTGTCGAGCCGGTCCCAGGCGGCGCCGATCGATGCGGCGATGGCAAGTTCTGCTTCGCCGGACTTGAGATATTCGACGAGCTGCGGACCGGTCCCGCGCAGGATCTTCAGCTCGATATCGCTGAAGCTTTTGCGCAGTTCGCTGACGTGCGGGAGAATGAGGCCGAGTTCGATACTGCCCGAGACTGCGATCTTGAGGACGCCAACCTCGCCATCACTGATGAGGGCCGCAAGGGCACGGGCGCTCTGCGCGCTGTCGTAGCATTGCCTCAGCAGCGGATGCAGCCGCTCGCCAAGTGGCGTCAGCATCGCGTGCGGACGTTCGCGGCGGAAGAGATCGCCGCCAAGTTCGCCCTCAAGAAGTTTGATGGCGCGTGTCAGCGAGGGTTGCGCGACATTGCACTCCTCGGCCGCGCGCGTGAAGTTGAGCGTTCGCGCCACGGCCAGAAAGTAGCGAACCTGATGCATCTCCATCCGATTGTCCCCCGACTGGTGCTCAACCGCAGTGCCGGAAGCGTATCCTCTGTTCGCAGCACCTTGAGTCGAGTTGTCGGCGGCTACATCGCCAGAATGCCATATATAGCTCCAAGGCCGGCTCACCGCGACCACAAACAATCGTCAGTGAGCGTTGGGAGCAGCATGCTCCGTTTCAGGCCCAGCCTTGAAATATTATCCGATAATAATCGTGATAGCCGGTAGCTATGACGACCCTTCAGGTCTTTGCGTTCAGCGCTTCAAGCCCGGCGATGATGGCGGCCGGCTCCATGCGTTGTCGAAACTCGAGATTGACCTGACGTTCCTTGACGAGGCCGTCTTGCCCGACAATGAACTTTGCCGCCATTGGCAGAAAGTAGCCGTCATTGCCCTGGTATTGGTCGAGATCGAATCCGATGCTTTTGTAGAGCCGCTCGACCTCATTCCCGACCCAGAACATCAGGCCCAGTGACATCGAATAGCCAAGGTCGATGTCACTCAGCACGGAAAAGGGCAGATCCCCTTCCCTCACGTAGTCCGCAGTGTATTGCGCCCGGTCCGGCATGATCGAAACGATACGGGCACCGAGCGCCCTGATGCGATCGTGGGCGACGGCCAGTTCGCGCAGTTCAAGCTTGCAGTAGGGGCACCAATGCCCGCGGTTGAAGCTGATCACCGCGGGGCCGTCGTGCAATAGCGATGCCAGCGACACGAGCTTTCCGTTCTCGTCCGGCAGCATGAATGACGGCATGGGTGCGCCGCGTGCGGGGCCGACTGCCTCAGCATCGAGCAGGCCAAGACGCTGGACGAGGTCATCATAGGCTTTCGCAAACTCGGGCCGAAGCTCGCGGCTCTTGTCCCGATACGCCAGGAGCCGGGAATTCAGCGACGCCGCCTGGCCGTCCGACGGGCCCGCGGCCGTAGCTGGGGGCGGGGAAGTGGGTTGCATGTGTTTCAACCAGCTCGCGTGTTTGGGGTCGGTCAGTTTCCAGGCTGCCATGGGGTCGACAAGTAGCACGTCGACCGATAGCGAGGGGCTATCGAGTGAATTCCCGGAATTAGCAACATTCACGGTCCCAGGAACTTGTTGTTCTCCCAGCGACCCGCCTGCATTACGGCACCGGTTGGCCCATAAAGTGTGCCTCGCCCATCGTACTTGCCGTCCTTGAACTCACCGACGTATTTCGCACCACTGGGCCATGTGAAAGTGCCCCGCCCGTTTGGCCTGTCGTCCTTGTACTCGCCGACGTATTCATGACCATCGGGAGAGGTGAAAGTCCCCTGTCCGTTGCGCTTGTCGTCTTTCCACTCGCCGACATATTTCCGGCCATCAGCCCACGTGAAAGTGCCCCGCCCGTTGCGCTCGCCGTCTTTCCATTCACCGACGTATTTCCGGCCATCAGCCCACGTGAAAGTACCTCGCCCATGGACCTGTTCTTCTTGCCACTCTCCGACATATTTCTCGCCATCAGGCCACGTGTAGGTGCCAAGGCAATCGTGCCAGCGCTGGTTCTGGTCTTCCGGGCACGGCGGCAGGCTGCTTTGACCCGTCGCCCCGGTCCGATCCAGAACCACAAGACAGGCAGCAACCATCAGGCAGATCGGTGCAGGAATGTATTGCTTTCTCATAACGCATCCCGGGCCGGCCCGAATGCTACCACCGGGGAAAAAACAGTGAAGGGAGGCGCCCTGACCGTCTACCATTGGCAGACGCCTGTCCGCGCCGCAGCGGTTGTCGGCATTCGGGGGAAAAGCGGACGACTCAGGCGACAACGTGAGGTGCCACGCAGGATGTTTCGCAAATCCGAACGACAATCGAGGCTGTCGGGAGAGCTCTTGCAAAAGAGTTGCCTGATCGTCCTGATCTGCATTGCTGCGGTCAACCCGGCGGCGGCACAGGTTGTTATTCCTCACGGCAATCCCGGAGACGGCTTTGAAAAGTACCTGATTGCGACCATTTCATTGCTGCTGCTCTGTTTCGCAGTCTGGCGCTATTTTGGAAGACGGTAGGCGGCCGCCGGCGCGCTGGATATCAACCGGAGTTTCCTCAACACCGGGCACGCCGGTTTCTGTCGATCGAATTGGCTGGTCGTTCAGATACTTTTGGAATTCGATCGGACCGACGATTTGTCGAACACCATGACCTTCGAAACGAACGCCCTGACGCTCCTGACGTGGCTCAGCCCGCAGCCGGCAGCGAGCGCGCGGAAGTCCTCGTCCACGTAGCTCCCGTAATAGGGTTCGTGATAGCTCTGCGGAAAGAGCGCCAACAGCCCCTCGTAGTCCGGCTCGTCGCCGCGCTGAAGCGAGTCGACGAGCACCAGCCGCCCGCCAGGCTTCAGGACCCGCGCACATTCGCTCAGCACAATTCGGCGGACCTTGGGCGGGAGCTCGTGAAACAGGAAATGGCTGGTGACGGCATCCTGGCTGGCGTCGGGCACGGGGATCGCCTCCGCGTTGGCGACCACGAAGCCGATCCGCGACCGCCGCCGGAGGTTTCGTCTCGCGTGCCTGACGTAGGCCTCCGACATGTCGAGCCCGAGCGCGGGCAGGCGCGGCCAGACCTGCTTGAGGAGATCGAGAAAGCGCCCCGTGCCACAGCCGACGTCGATGAGCCTCAGCTCCCGCTTGTCGCGACCGGTAAACACCTCGTGCAGCTGCGGGAGCGCTTGCCGCCGCATGGCATTGGCCGTGCCGTTGAGCAGGACCTCGACCTGCGTGTCGTAGCGTGTCGCCGAATCGTCCGTCATCCAGCCGCCCGACTGAAAATGAAAGTTCTGAAGGTAGTAGCGAGGCCGCTTGCCGATCGTCTCCTCGTTCAGGACCTCATCGTGCGCGTTGCGCTCGCGGCGCCGGTGGATGTCGGGCAGGTCCTCGAAGAAGAGCCGCGAGCGGTGTAGCAGCGTGAGCAGCGATCCATCGCGATCGGCAGGAAGCGGATAGATGCCCGCCTCGACGTTGGCGAAGTCCTGAGCAAAGAGTTTCGCCATGTCCGCGTACAGGCGCTTGCGGTCGGGCACCGGCGCGTCCGGGCGAGAGGGTGGCCTGGCTTTCCGCCCCTCGCGTCGTCGCTGCCCGGCAGCGAGGCGACGCAGGACGAGGCCGTGGCCGACGTACCAGGCGACGCGCGGCAGCTGGCTCGCTCCGTAGGCGGCGAGAGTGACGATTCGAGAGAGCGGGTCGGCCATGCGAACCCTCGCGGATCTGGACGCGATGAATTGCGCTCCATTGTAGGGCAACAAATGGCCTGGGCGGCAAGGGGAGCCTCGGGCGGGACCTGCCAGATAATCCGGCGGTTGCTGGCTAACGGTAATAGCGGCATTGTTTGCAGGCATGGACCGTCCGGCTGCCTGATGTTGGCCCGCTCGGTCGCACGAGGAGGCCGGATTGGTTGCATCCGACGCAATCCAGAAAGGACCACATTGGGAGCCGTCTCCCGACGTCGCCCGGCGCACCACGATCGCAGCATTCCTGCGCCAGCATGGCATCGCCGATCTCCAGGGGCTGATCGCGCGCGCAGATACCGAGCCGGACTGGTACTGGAACGCGCTGCTGCAGTTCTTCGACATCCGCTTCACGCAGCCCTACACGAAAGTCCTCGATATCTCGGACGGCATCGAATGGCCGGTGTGGTGCCAGGGCGGCCGGACCAACGTGGTGTTGAACTGCCTCGATAAACACAAGGGCACGCCAGTCTGGACCAGGCCGGCAGTAATCTACGAAGGCGAAGACGGGTCGCGCCGCACCCTGAGTTACGCCGAACTCGACGCCGAAGTCTGCCGCCTTGCGGCGCTTCTGCGCGCGCGCAATGTGAAGGTCGGCGACGTCGTTGCCATTTATCTTCCAATGGTGCCGGAAGCGGCCGCTGCGTTTCTCGCGATTGCCAAAATCGGCGCCATCGCCATGCCGCTGTTTTCCGGTTTCGGCCCGCAGCCGATCGCCGAGCGTCTGGCGGATGCCGACGCATGCGCCGTGCTTACGGCGGATGTCGGCTACCGCCGCGGCAAGGCCATTCCGATGAAGGAGACGCTCGACCGCGCGCTTGTTTCCTCGCCGGGCGTCCACACCGTCATTGTGCTGGCGCGAACTGAGATGCAATCGATAACGTCGGCCACGCGCGATGTCCCGTGGCCCGCCGGCAGCGAAACTGCCGACAATGTGCCGACCGAAATCGTGGACGCGGAAGCGCCCGTGATGCTGATGTACAGCTCCGGCACCACCGGCAAGCCGAAGGGCACCGTCCACACCCATTGCGGCATCCTCGCCAAGAATGCGCTCGACGTTGGCCTTTGCATCGATCTGAAGGCGGACGATCGCTTGCTCTGGATGAGCGACATGGGCTGGATCGTCGGGCCCAAGGTCGTGGTCAGCGCCACGTTGCTCGGCGCGACCATGATCCTCGCCGAGGGCGCTCCTGACTGGCCCAGGCAAACGCGTCTCTGGCAGCTCGCGCATGATCACAAGGCAACCATCATCGGCATCGTACCGACCATGGTGCGGCAGATGATGCGCCATGGACCGCAGATACTGGACGGCTTCGATCTGTCCGCGCTGCGCACGACGATCTCGATCGGCGAGCCGTGGACACCGGACGCCTGGATCTGGTTCTTCGAGCATGTCTGCAAGCGCAAGCTCCCGATCCTGAACTATGCCGGCGGCACCGAATGCGGCGGCGCCATCCTCATCAGCAGCTATCTGAGCCCGCTGCGACCATGTTCGTTCGGCCACGCGGTACCGGGATGCGGTGCCGACGTTGTCGACGCCGAAGGCCGCTCGCTGCCACCGGGTGAGATCGGCGAGCTCGTGATGCGGCGGCCCTCCATCGGCATGACGCGCGGCCTCTGGCGCGCGCCCGAGCGCTATATCGAGAGCTACTGGAAGGTCATTCCCGGCATGTGGGTTCAGGGCGATCTCGCCTCGCGCGACAGGTACGGCGCCTGGTACCTGCATGGCCGCTCCGACGACACCATCAAGATTTCGGGGAAGCGCATCGGCCCCGCGGAGATCGAGACAGCGCTGATGACGACCGGTCTTCTTGCTGACGCCGCGGTGGTCAGCGTGCCCGATCCGATCACCGGCTCGGCGCTTGCCTGCGCCTGCGTGCCCGCCGCAAAGGTTGGAGACAGCGCCGCGCTGGCAAGCCGTCTCGCCTCCGCCGTAGGCGACAGCTTCGGTGCGTCGTTCCGGCCGAAGCAGTTCATTTTCGTTCCGGAGCTGCCGCGAACCCGCAATCAGAAGGTCATGCGCCGCGTGATCCGCGGAGTGCTCAGCGGTGCCCCGCTCGGCGATCTCAGTTCGCTTGCCAACCCGGAAACCATCGACGCGCTGCGACAGGAAAGCGTGGTCACGCCCGCCGGGGGCTGCGCCTCTCCAGCCGCCTGACATCGTCCGGCAATGCCGGACGTCAACCGAACAGGAGTGGAATTACGATATGGCCAGGACGAAGAAGGACGCGAAGTACAAGGACATCCTGTACGAGGTCGTCGACCAGGTTGCGTGGATCACGATCAATCGTCCGCACGTGCTGAATGCCTGCCGCGAGCTGACGCTCGACGAAATCGCCGAGGCCGTGCGCAATACCCGTGACGACCCCATGATCGCCTGCGCCGTTATAACCGGCGCCGGCGAGCGGGCGTTCTGCTCGGGCGGTGACTTCTCCTCGATGATGCGGCTCAACTGGGTCAATGGCGCACACTGGAACGAGCGCATGCTCGGCTGTGCGACCGCTATCCGCAGCGCCCCGATCCCGGTCATCGCCATGGTCAACGGCTGGTGCATGGGCGGCGGCAACGAACTCGCGCTGTGGTGCGATATCGTCGTTGCGTCCGAGAATGCCGTTTTTGGCCAGACCGGCGCCAAGGTCGGCGCATGTCCGACGGTGGGCGCCACGCAGTACCTGCCGCGCATCATCGGCGAGCGACTTGCGCGCGAGATGATCTTCTGCGCCCGCCGCTTCACCGCCAGGGAAGCGGTCGAGATCGGCCTTGCCAATCACTGCGTCCCGCTCGAGGACCTGAAGAACAGGACGCAGGAGCTTTGCGACGCCATCAAGTCGCACAGTGCCCAGACCTTGCGCATGACCAAGGTGTCGCTGAACCACGAGTCGGACAACCTTTATGCATCGTGGCGCGCAGGCATGGAACTACTGTCGCACGTGTGGGGCTCGGAGGAATCGCTCGAAGGCATGAACGCCTTCATCGAAAAGCGGAAGCCGGACTTCAACAAATTCCGCATGCGCAACAGGAAGGTAGTCGACGACTATCTCGCCGGCCTCGATGTCGGGTCGGAAGACCATCTCAAGTAGCCGTGCGGCAGGATTTCACCGGCAAGCCGGTCTCGCAGCAGGCCGAGCCGGACGACATGCGGGAGCAGTACGACATGGTGCCAATATGAGCGAGCTCTGCTTCACGCCGGCGAAGCGGCTCGCGCGCCTCATCCGCGCGCGCAAGCTCTCCGCGACCGAGGTCATGTCCGCCTTCATTGCGCAGATCGAGCGCGTCAACCCCCGGGTCAACGCCGTCGTCACCTTTCTGCCGGAACAGGCGCTGAAGGAAGCGAAGGCGCTCGACCGGAAGAAGGGCCCGAAGCGGCCCCTCGCCGGACTGCCGATCGCCTATAAGGACCTTGTCGAAACGAAAGGCATCCGCACCACCAGGGGGTCCCTCGCCTACAAGGACCTCGTGCCCGGGCAGGACGCCCTGCTCGTCGAGCGCCTCAAGGCCGCGGGCGCGATCACGCTGGGCAAGACCAACACGCCCGAGTTCGGCGCGGGCAGCAACACATTCAACCGGGTATTCGGCGCCACGCGCAATCCTTACGACCTGTCGAAGTCCGCGGGCGGTTCTTCGGGCGGCGCGGCGGCAGCAGTCGCCAGCGGCATGCTGCCCTTCGCCGACGGCTCGGACCTCGCTGCGAGCCTCAGAAATCCCGGCAACTACTGCAATGTCGTCGGGTTCCGCCCCACACCCGGGCGAGTGCCCACTTTCCCGTCTGTCAATGCCTGGGATACCCAGGTGGTGCTGGGCCCCATTGCCCGCACGGTCGAGGACGCGGCGTTCCTCCTCTCGGCCATGGCAGGACCAGACCGCCGGGCGCCGGTCTCCATCGCCGAGCCGGGGAGGCTGTTCGCCAGGCCGCTCAAGCGCTCGTTCCGGAAGGTCCGCGTGGCGTGGACGCGCAATTTCCGTGACCTGCCGGTCGAACCGGAGGTGACGACGGTGCTGGAGAAGCAGCGCAAGGTGTTCGAATCGCTGGGCTGTGTCGTCGAAGAGGACTGCCCCGATTTTTCCGGTGCCACCGAGGCTTTCGAGACCCTGCGCGCGAACGCCTTTGCGATGAGCTACGCGCCTCTGCTGCAAACACACCGCGCGGACCTCAAGGACACGGTGATCTGGAACATCGAGCAAGGCCTTGCGCTCGATGGCGCGAAGATCGCGCGCGCGATGCGCTTGCGCACCGAGCTCTACCAGCGGCTGCGCGCGTTCCTGGAGAAGACCCCGTTCCTGATCGCGCCGGTCAACCAGCTGCCGCCCTTCCCGGTGGATCTCGAGTACCCGACCGAGATCGCCGGCGTGCGGCTCGGCAATTATCTGGACTGGATGAAGAGCTGCTACTACGTCACCATCACCAGCCACCCGGCGATCTCGGTGCCTGCCGGGTTCACGCCCGGCGGCCTGCCCGTAGGGCTGCAGATCATCGGGCGCTACCGCGACGACTTCGGCGTGCTGCAACTCGCCCACGCCTTTGAGCAGGAGACGCAGGTGTGGAAGCGCCGACCTGCTTTCGCCTTGCCACCCGCCCCATGAGGCAGAACTCGTCGTTCGGCTGCATGTCGGTAAGATTCGCCACGCGGTTTGACGGAGCGAAGAACGCCGCGATCGCGGCGATGCCCCACGCGTCCCTGCCGGGGAACCCGTGTTTCCTCAGCTTCTCCAGATCGTCGTCGCCCACCTTGTGCGGGTCAAATTGTCCAAACCGCTCACGTCAGAATGGTGGCGGAGGGAGAG